>JAGONM010000006.1 GCA_017993055.1 Armatimonadota bacterium | reverse complement strand
ACTTCTCTTAGGGTTATACTGCTCATCGATGCTCCTCCGTTTCGCTCGCTTGATTCGTGACCAAATCAAGTCTACGAAACGGGGAGCATCTTCGCAAATCTACACACTCAAAGCTTACGCCACTGGACGCCCACGTATCTCCGGGATCGGTTGCAATGCCCGAACCCATTTGATATACTGGCACAAGTCTGAGCGCGGCGGACATATCCATGATCGAGTTCCGTAACGTATCCGTGGAATACCCGAACGGCGTCCATGCTCTTCGCGGCGTTGACCTCAAGGTAGAGCAAGGCGAGTTCCTCTTCGTCGTCGGCAGCACGGGCACCGGGAAGTCCACGCTGCTGAAGCTAATCTACCGCGAGGAGGTCCCGACCGAGGGTACCGTCACGGTCGGGGGACAGAACGTGAACAGGCTTCGGGGCGGAAGGATACCAAGACTCCGCAGGGGCATCGGGGTCGTCTTTCAGGACTTCCGTCTTCTTCCCGACAAGACCGCCTGGGAGAACGTGGCGTTTGCCCTGTACGTCATCGGCGCACCCAAGAAGCAGCTTCGCTCCCGCGTGGCCGAAGTGCTCGACCTGGTCGGCTTGCTCGGCAGATCCGATGCGTACCCTCACCAGCTCTCCGGCGGAGAGCAGCAGCGAATCGCCATCGCCCGCGCCCTCGCCAACAAGCCCAAGGTAATACTCGCAGACGAACCGACGGGCAATCTCGATCCGGACACCTCCTGGGAGATCATCCAACTGCTGGACCAGGTGAACGGCGGCGGCACGACAATGATCGTCGCCAGCCACGATCAGCACATTGTCGACAGGCTTCGACGGCGCGTCATCCGCCTCGACAACGGCGCGCTCGTGAGCGACGAAGCGGAAGGCGCCTACCATGAGCTTGCGCGGTCTTGAGTATGCCATCGTCGAAGCGTTCGTCAGTATCAGACGGAACGGACTCATGTCGTTTGTTTCGGTTTCCACGCTGGCTCTTACGCTGGCAGTGATGGGTGCGTTCGGGCTGCTGATCCTCTGGCTGCAGAGCGTCGCCGGAACACTCCCCAACAAGCTCGAGATAGCAGTATTCCTCGATAAGGCAACGACAAGCGAAGACGCCGCCACGATTCGCTCGCGCGTGGCCGCCCTGCCCCACGTGAGATCCGCCGATCTGATACCCGCGGACGTGGGATGGCGGGAGTTCAAGAAGAGCATGGGTGGGGAACTCGAACTGGAGGGCGTCGAGAACAATCCGCTGCCCGACATGATCCGCGTCAAGGTGGGCCATGCGGAGCGCATCGTCGCTACCGCCGATGAGATTCGCGCGATGGCGCATGTAGACGAGGTCAATGAAGGCCGGAGCATGGTGGACGGACTCGTGCGCTTCGCTCATCTGATAAAGATTCTCGGTGGGGCGGCGGGGATCGTCCTTTTCCTCGTCACGATGTTCATCATCAGCAATACCATCCGCCTCACTGTGTTCGCCCGACGGCGCGAGATCAAGATAATGCAGATGGTCGGCGCAACGAACTGGTTCATCCGACTTCCGCTGATGCTCGAGGGCATGGTCCTCGGAGCCATCGGAGGGGCTCTCGCATGCGGCCTGATCTGGTTCGCGACGACCCACGTCGTGAAGGCGGCGACAAGAATCATGCCTCTTCTGTGCCAGTTTTCACTGTGTCTGGAACCAATCCAGTTCATTGGCGGTCTAATACTAATGGGCTGCCTCGTCGGAGCTATCGGAAGCATGATCTCGATGCGCCGATTCCTCAAGGCCTAGGGAAGGCTATGGGCGCGAGTTCAGGAGGAGCGAGCCGATGCACAGGTATCTGAGATCTGCGCTGGCGGCGATTGCGCTGATCAGCATGGCGGCCGCGTTCTCGGACACGTCAGCCACTGCCGCGTCACTTCGCGAGCTTCAGCAGCGGCTACAGGCGAACTCCAGGAACATCAAGGAGTATCAGACCAAGCTGAGAGCGACCAAGAGACGCCAACACGTCGCTTCCAGTCAGGTGATCCTGGCTCAACGCAGGCTGGGAGTCCACCGGGCCAGGCTCTCAGATATACGCGGGCAGCTCTCCGTGACGAGAGCGGAACTCGCAAGGGCGAGAACCGAGCTGGCGCTGGTGGAAGCCAGGCTGAAGAAGCGGAGAGACCTGCTGTCTGTTCGGCTGGTGGACACTTACAAGCATGGGACCGTAAGCTACGCGGGGGTGCTTCTGGGATCGGAGGATTTCTGGGACCTGCTGAGCCGCGGATACGTGCTGCGGAGGATACTCGACAGCGACGTCCAACTCGTGCAGGCGATAAAGGAAGACAAGGTAACTGTAGAGGCCTACGAGAGGACGCTCGCACACAAAGAACAGCAGCGTGTCGAACTGGAGCGCCAGCAGACTGCGGCCACGCAGGCTACTCTGCGGGACGCAAGGCAGAAGCAGTACCTGCTGCAGCAGATTGAAAAGGACCGCGCAGCATACGAGCAGGCGTTGGCCGAGTTCCAGAAGGCGTCGGCCGGACTGGAGAGGATGATACGCCGGATGCAGGCGACTCCGGCCGGCCGAAAGAGGGTTGCGAATCCCTGGCGTGGATCATATGCGTGCCCGATCAGTGCGAGCTATCGGATCAGTTCGCGGTTCGGATGGAGAACGCATCCCGTTCACGGAGGGCGCAGCTTTCACACGGGCGTGGATCTCGCTTGTCCGGGCGGGACGGGGATCAGAGCCGCGGCGGGCGGAGTGGTGATCCATTCGGGATGGTACGGAGTCTACGGAAACACCGTGATTATTGACCACGGAGGTGGGGTCAGCACCGTCTACGCGCATTGTTCATCTCTCCGGGTCTCTGCAGGCGCGTCCGTCAAGCAGGGGCAGACGATCGCGGGTGTAGGCAGCACCGGCCTCAGCACGGGTCCGCACCTGCACTACGAGTTGAGAAAGAACGGGACTCCGCAGAACCCGCTCTAGATTCGATGAGAAATACCCGGGCGTCGGCCCGGTGACGAGGAATAGTCTGATTTGAAGAAGACTTACGGCAGAATCGCATTATGGACAGTGATCGCCGGTGTGACCGCCGGCGCGTTCCTGGGAGGCAAGGAACTGCGTTCAAGGCAGGAGTTTGTGGCGCTCGCAGGCACCCTTCCGGTGCAGGCCAGCGCCCTGTTGAAGCTCACGCCGGAGCAGCCCCCCGTCAAGATAGACTCGATGGGGACCGCGAAGGGCGACACCAAGTACCGCGACCTGCTGAACAGCGTCCTGAAACTCATACAGGCTCACTACGTCGAGAAGATCACTCCGGAGGTAGAGACCAAACTCGCCCGGGGCGCGGTCCAGGGGATGCTCGATGTCATTGGCGATCCCGATACGCGATTCGTCGACCCGAAAGAGACGAAGCTGCTCGACGATGCCGCCACAGGAAGGTTTCACGGTATCGGCGCCATCCTGGCATTGAAGCGCGAGGGCCAGGACGATGAGGCGACCCAGAAGGTGGTCGTGGTCGCGCCGATGCCGGGGAGTCCAGCGGAGAAGTCCGGGCTCCTTTGCGGCGACACTATCACCGACGTCGGCGGAAAATGGGTAATTGCATACGATCCGGGCTTCGCGAAGCTCCGCAGGGCGATCCAACACCAGGACATTGACCGGCTGGAGTTCAAGAAGTCCTGGGAGGCCGCCGAGAGCAAGTTGAAAGGCGGACTCAGCATCACGGACGCCTTGGAGGAACTGACGACCAAGACGTCGGGCGAGACCACCCTCACAGTAGAACGCACGGGAGTCAAGGACCCAATCGAAGTGAAGCTGCTGTTCCACGAGACCAGGGTGGACCCGGTCACCTCGAGCATGCTGACCAAGAACGTCGGCTACCTCCGGATCGCACAGTTCAATCAGCAGGCAGCGAGCAAGTTCGCCGCCGAAGTCGCCAAGGTTCGTAGCGAGGGCGCCAAAGCGCTGGTCCTCGATCTACGCAACTGCCCGGGCGGCCTGCTCGACGTGGCCACAAGCATAGCCGCGCAGTTCACCGGCGGAGGCACGGTCGCGATAATCCGTGAGCAGAACGGCCGCCGTCCCATCCGCGTCACACCCACCAAAGCGTTCTCGATGCCGGTCGCGATTCTCGTAAACGGCGGCACCGCTAGCGTGGCGGAGTTGGTCGCCGGCACCCTCAGAGAATCAAGATCGGCTACGCTCGTCGGCACCCAGACATTCGGCGATGGGCTCGTCCAGACGCCGCTGGTCCTGAGAGACAAATCTGCAGCCCTGGTCACCACGGGCAAGATGCTGACTCCGAAAGGCGTTGATTTTACCGGAGTAGGGCTGAAGCCCGACAAGGAGGTCCGCCCCGGCGACAGCGGCTCCGATGCGCAACTCAATGAAGCGCGTAGGCTGGTCGAATCGAAGCTGAGCAGAGGGAGGGCATAAGACCGATGAAGAGATTACATCTGACCGCGATGGTTCTGCTCATAGCCTTCTCGTTCATAAGCGGCTTCGCCTACCAGGATGTTTCCGCCTCTCGCGATGCGGGCACGCTGATCGGCAGCCTGAGCGCACTCCCTTCCCGGCTTCAGACCGCAATCGGCAGCGAACTCACTGAATCGAGCGCCGATCTGCCCCCCGTCCAGACTTTCTGGGATGTTTTCTCCTATGTGGAGGCAAACTACTACGGCGACGGCAGGAAGAAGTCCGACGAACTCTGCTACGCCGCCATCAGCGGAATGCTGGGCGCGCTCGGAGACCGCTATACGCGCTTCCTTGATCCTGACCAGAACAAGCAGATGCAGGAGGATAACCGGGGCGACTTCGAGGGAATCGGGGCCAAACTGGAAATGAAGGAGAGCCAGGTCCGGATCGCCCAGCCCCTGGAGGACAGCCCCGCGAAGGCGGCCGGCATCAGGAAGGGTGACGTCATAATCAAGGTAGACGGCAAGCCCACACAGGGCTTGGAACTCGAAGACGTCGTCAAGATGATCCGCGGGCCTCGCGGGACTTCGGTAACACTGACGATTAAACGCATTGACGCTGCGGACACCTTCGAGGTTACGATCGTCCGAAAGGTGATAACCTCGCCGATAGTCGAGTGGCGGGTCGAGGACGAATCGAGCAAGATCGGCTACATTCAGCTCAGCCAGTTCAACGAGAAGAGCGACCTGCTTTTCGACAAGGCACTGACGGACCTGGAGAGCAAGGGAATGCGCGGACTGATTCTCGATCTGCGAGGCAACCCGGGCGGACTCCTCGATGTCGCCATCGAAATCGGGAGTCGCCTCATTGACAAGGGCGACATTGTTGTGATTCAGGACAAGGGTGGGCGACAGAGCAGATACGGCGTACAGTCCCAGCAGCAGAATCACAGGCTGTATCCCTTAGTAGTGCTTATTGACGGCTCGAGCGCGAGCGCTTCGGAGATCATCGCGGGGGCGATACAGGACCACAAGGCGGGGACTCTCGTCGGTACGGACAGCTTCGGCAAGGGAAAGGTGCAGACGATAATGAGCCTTCCCGATGGCTGCGCGGTGGTTATCACTACCGCGAAATACTTCACACCGAGCCTCCGAGACGTTGACAAACTCAAGATTCACCCCGATGTCGTCGTGGAGCCTTCGGACGATGACATCAAGAACGATGTAGATTCGCAGCTTAACAAGGCAGTGGAGATACTTAAGACCCGGCTCAGCGGCGACAAAGCGCTTGCCGGGAACGGCGCAGGTGAAAAGAGCTAGAGATGTCTCCCCGAAGATCCGCAGGAAGAAGCCTCGTCGCGAGGGCAATGAACGGCCTGTCAGCACTCGCGATTGTCGGGCTGGTCGTGGGCGCAGTATTCGTGCTCACGGCCAACCAGGGGTGTCTACCCGGGAGTAGCGGATACCGCGGCCAATCTCAGCCACCCGCAGTTCAGCCTCACCGGCAACCGGACGACGACTCTCGAAAACCCACCCGGGCGCCGAGACCTGAATCGGCGACCACCAAACGCTACTCCGAGGACCAGCCGCCGACCTCTCAGGGCGAGGCGTCGAAGGAAGAAGGGCAGATGCAGAAGGAGCCTTCGCACCAGATGGCAGGGCCAGATGCCTCCACGAAACACACGCATTCCGCGCCGCTGGCTTCGGCGGGTGAGGTTTCCAGAGGCAGCGCCGACAGTCCGAGAATCGCCATCACCCTTGATGCAGGGGCGGCCAGCGCCCCGGTTGAGAAGATACTCCGGGCGCTGACGAAACACGGTGTCCGATGCACCTTCTTCCTCACCGGCAGGTGGATTGAGCAGAACCCGGCTCTGGCGAGGCGCATCGCCGATCAGGGACATGAGATAGGCAACCACTCCTACTCCCACCCAGACTTCACTCGGATCTCGGACACCGAGATCGTGAAGCAGTTGAGCAGGACAGAGGAGCTGTCACTGCGCTTGATCGGCCGGAGCACCAAACCCCTCTTCCGGGCACCGAGTGGCGCGCGCGACAAGCGCGTCCTCGGCCTGGTTGGCGGGGAAGGCTACAGCTCGATCTACTGGGACGTAGATTCATGGGATGCCTTCAAGCGCGGAATCACGTCCGAGCAGATAACCGAGCGAGTGCTGGATCGCGTCCGCAACGGATCAATCATACTGATGCACTGTGGAAGCCAGCCGACTGCCGACGCCCTCGACGGCTTGCTGGCAGAGTTGAAGTCCCGCGGATACCAGCCCGTTACCGTGAGCGAATTGCTGAGATACCGTTGATCTCGCGTCGCCCGGAGCGTGCAGATGCAGGAGCAGAACGTCCAACGGCATGAGCGCAACCGCCTGCTGGAACGGAGCGTGTTTCTGTTCATCATCGCCCTCCTGGTCGGATGGGCGGCGTACGACCACATCATTAATGCCCCATGCAGTGTAGTTGTAGACGCAAAGCCCGTCGTCACGCTCGAATCGGTCCGCGCGGCTCGGTCGGTACTGGACGTCACTTTAGCCCGCAAGCTATCCGGAAAGACCGTCACATCGCCGTCATTCGAACAGCATATCGTTCTGAAGCGCGCTTCCAGGGATGCAGGAGTCTCTTTGACGCAAGACGCCGCCGCGATTCTCGACAGGATTCTAACGTTGAAAGCCCATGCCTATGCGATTCTAGTGGACGGCGAACCGGTTGCGGCCCTTCAGAAGCGCGACGAGGCGCAGCGCGCGCTTGACTTGCTGCTCAAGAAACACTCACAGAACATAAGGAACCTGTATGCGCAGCCGAAGTTCATGGAAGTCGTCGCGCTGGACAGGTGCTACCTGGACGTCGACAGGATTCTGGCGACATCGGAGGAGGCCGCCGACTACCTGAGCAAGCCACATGGTAGGCCGGTCTATCACACCGTAGAACCGGGCGACCGCGCATACAAGCTCGTTGCTCAATACCGGACATCTCTGGCTGAACTCGAGAGGCTGAATCCGGCCCTTGACATCGAGCGGCTGACCGTGGGCGACAGGTTGCTCGTCAGCATGCCCAAGCCACCGTTGACCGTCGTGACAAAGGCTCTCGTCACCACCGTCACCCCGATCAAATCACCCCCGATGCGCGGCATCCCCTCCAAGATCGGCAGGCGTCAGACGTGGATGGTCGTCACCTACGAGAACGGCATAGAGGCCCGGCGCGACGTCACCCGGGTCATGACCGCCTGGGACAAGCCATCATCGAAGAGCCGCTAGCAGACGAAAGGTTGGTATATGCGAGATCAAAGCCCCTACACACCGGGCCAGGCTACTGGACCTATCCAGGGGCTGCTAGTCCTTGCCGACGATCATCACGATCGGAGCCCGGAGTGTCCGGCATATCATGCGGGCGGGCAAAGACCCGGATGTCAACAGGATCCGGGACTTGTTGGCGGCCAAATCGGGATGCGACTCTCTCACAAACGTGACGAAGATCAACCCGCCGACCAGCGCGACTATCGCGAACAGGCCGTACATAGCGGCCAGCGATGTGCGGTCCGCCACGAACCCCCCGACGAACGGCCCGACGGCCATCGAGGTCGCCATCACCATCGTCAGCAACCCCTGGCCGGTCGCCCTGTCCCCTGCTGACGAATCGGCGACGAACGCCATCGAGGAGACCAGCATGAAGCTGAACGTGAGACCGTGGAACATCTGGACCAGGAATACATCGTAGGGGGTCCGAAGCTGCGAGTACAGAAAGAGCCTCAGGGGAAGCGTGAGGAAGGCTATCACGAGCGGCGGACGGCGTCCGATCCTGTCGGACGCGCGACCGACCCATATCATGAAGGGAATCTCGACGACCGCGTTGACCACCAGCGCCAGCGCGATCAGTGACTTCGATCCGCCGAGCAATTGCAGGTAGAGGCTGAGGTAACTCATAGTGCTCGACTCGGCCGTCCTATAGAGGAGAAACGCGGCGAGGAACAGAACCAGATTTCGGTTGCCGAGCAACCGTCGGATGCCTGTCAGGCGCGCATGTTCCCTCGGCGTCGAGGTGTCCGACTCCACCGTAAAGAGGATAGTAACCCCGCTGGCAAGGAACAGCCCCGCGATAAACGGCAACAGGTTCTTCCCTGACACAAGGCTCGGCACAGCGCTCACGACGAGCAGCGAGGCGATGAACCCTATCGAACCCCAAATCCTCGTCCGCCCGTACATCGCCGCGGTGCCGCCTGTGCCCGCCGTCCAGTCGTGGATCAGCGCGCTGGTGAGAGTCGAGACAGCAAAGAACACAACCCCCGAAAGTGTGTAGAGCGCGCAGAACTCCGCGAACGTCGTCGCCATCCCGTAGAGAAGATACGATCCGCCCAGGGCCGCCGTACCCAGCACCACAAGCGGCCTGCGCCGGCGCAGTCGGTCGGACAGCACCCCGAGCGGAATCTGCGTTGCGGCTCCGGCGATCGCGTAGAGCGCGCTCAGGATTCCGTATTGGCTGAGCGTGATGCCCCGCGCTCTCAGGTATAGCGGCATGAAGCCCACGACAAACCCTAGCGCTGCCAGGGAGAAGAAGTAGTACGCACTCAAGGCGTTGTCGTTAGCGCGGCCATCGCGTTCAGGCTGCGGGTTCGCGCGAGTCATGCGGTAGTTTTCCACAGTTGTCGGCGCATAACCTTGGTGACACACAGAACCTCCGTTCGCAGAGAGGATATGCTATACTGATGCCATGTGCGGGCAGATGAAGGAGACTGAACAGAGGCTTCATGAGGCGATCAAGGGCGTCAGCACTACCAAGAGAGTGATCATCGGCCCAGATGCTCTGGCGCAGACGCCCGCCTGTTTTGCGGAGTGCCTCGGCAGCCGGCCATCGGTCGTCATTGCCGATAGAAACACGTATCGGGCCGCCGGCCAGGCGGTAGTCGATGCCTTCGCAGCCGGCGGTTTCCGGACGCGCGAGCTGCTCGTGATCGAGGATGACGACCTGCACGCAGAATACCGGTTCGTCGAGATGCTGACGGAGTTTCTGAGCGGGACCGACGCAATCCCCGTCGCGGTCGGCTCCGGAACGATCAACGATCTCGTGAAGCTTGCCTCGCATCAGTGCGGCAAGCCGTATATGGTGGTCGCCACGGCCGCGTCGATGGACGGCTATACGGCCTTCGGCGCGTCTATCGCGAAGGACAACTACAAGCAGACTATCTTCTGCCCTGCCCCTGTCGCGCTGATAGCCGATATCGGTGTCCTCGAGAACGCACCCGAGGGGATGAATGCCTCAGGCTACGCGGATCTCATCGCCAAAATCCCGGCCGGCGCAGACTGGATGTTAGCGGATGCGCTCGGCATCGAACCGATACATGAGGCGGCCTGGTCGCTCGTCCAGCCGAATCTGCGCAAGTGGGTGGACAACCCTGAGGGAATCAGAAACAAGGATCGCGATGCCCTGATCATGCTGATGGAGGGGCTCACCATGAGCGGTCTGGCGATGCAGGTCGCGCAGTCGTCCCGACCGGCGTCCGGGGCGGACCACTTGTTCAGCCATCTGTGGGACAACGAGCACCACGTCTACAACGGCATCGCGCCTTCGCACGGGATCAAGGTCGGTATCGGCTCGATATGCTCCGAGGCGCTCTACGAGTACATTCTCAGCCTGAACGCTGACGATATACGATACGATGCCGACTTGATCAGCAGGCGATGGCCGACGTGGAGTGATGTAGAGGCTCAGGTCGCGGAGCACTTCCGAGACCCTCAGCTCGCCGAGCAGGCTACGGCTCAGTGCAAGGGCAAGTACATCAATGCCGATGCGCTGTCCGCCAGGTTGAAGCGTTTGCACTCGATGTGGGAGGACCTCCGGGTGAGACTGCGGGGGCAGCTGCTCGGCGCGGGAGCGATCCAAGACATGATCAGCCGGGCCGGCGCAGCGTCACTCCCAACCGAGATCGGGATCGGCTACACTCGCTTGCACGACTCGTTCAGGCCCGCTCAACTCCTCAGACAGCGCTACACGGTGCTCGACCTTGCGCTCGAGATGGGCGTATGGGATGAGAGCGTAGGATCGTTGTTCGGCCCGAATGGATTCTGGAGGAATGCACAGGATGAAGATTGCGATAGACTGTGACGACGCAGCGGTAAGTCTCAAAGCGACCGTTCTCGGTCACCTGAGGACGAAGGGCTTCGATGTCACCGACCTGGACTACCTGGCGGCGAACGAGGGCGCCTTCTACCCCGAGATAGGCTACAACCTTGCGCTCAAGATCCAGCGCGGCGAATACGATCGCGGAATCCTCATCTGCGGGACCGGTCTCGGAATGGCGATGGTCGCCAACAAGGTCGAAGGGGTCTATGCGGGAGTCTGCCACGACGTCTTCTCAGCCGAGCGCCTGGTCAAGAGTAACAACGCCCAGATCCTGACGATGGGAGAGCGGGTGATCGGCCATGAGCTGGCGAAGAAGATAGTCGACGCGTGGTGTGAGTCGGAGTTCCAGGGCGGAGGATCCGCCGCCAAAGTCGAGCAGATGAGAGCACTGGAGAAGGAGTCCTTCCGCGCAGGGAACCGCTGACACACCCTCTGCGCGCAGCAGCCGTCAGAAGACCGACAGCGCCGCCCCGATGATTGCCGCCGAGTCACCAAGACCCGCGGGGAGCACGTGCACCGGCGGAAGGTTGGTGCCGGGAAGCACGCTGTTCGACTCGACGAATGCCTTCACAGGCTCGAACACGAATCTGCGCACCGAACCGACAGTGCCGCCGATGATCACGGCTTCCGGATAGATCATTCTGATCGTGTTGATCAGCGCCGCGCCTAACGCGTCGGCGGCGGTGGCGAGCACCGACACAGCGAGTCCATCACCCTGTTTCGCGGCCTCGACGACCGTCCGAGCGGTTATCTCATCGACGCTGTTCCCGGCAAGCTCAGCGATTATCGACCTTGAGCCGTCCGCAATGGCCTCCCTTGCGCGACGCGCGAGCCATGCTCCACCTGCGAGAGTCTCTAGACAACCACGTGCCCCACATCCGCAGATCTCCTCGCTACCGGCGATCAGATGGCCGAACTCTCCTGCCCTGTTTCCGATGCCTCGAACGAGCTGCCCGCCGTAGATCACGCTGCCACCGACCCCGGTGCCGATGGCGGCGTAGATGAACGAGTCGAACCCTCGTCCGGCGCCCACCATAAGCTCGCCCAGCGCCGCCATGTTCGTGTCCTTGTCGACGACCGTTCGGACGCCAGTGTGTTCCTCGACCGGAGACCCTATCTCCAAATCCCGCCAGCCCAGATTCGACGCCGACACCATCGCACGCCTCTCGTTGTCTACCAGCCCGGCGGCGGCGATCCCGATGCCCGCAAGGTCGATCACTTGCACCTCAGCCTCGGTCAGAAACCGTTCGACCTCGCAAAGAAGTTGTGTCATTGCGCACGACTGGTCGCGAAGGTGGCTCGATGACGTGCGCTTGGAGTGTCCGACACTGCCCTCCCGATCAATCACCCCCATGCGGAGTGCACTGCCGCCGATCTCGATTCCAAGTGCGTGGGTTTGGTGGGTCATGGGTCGCGTGGGTCCCACGGGTCCCATGTGAATCATGGGACCCATAGGACGAGTGATTATTTGGCCTTGATTGCCGTGACGCTGCCGTCCATGCCGCTTACATAAACGACGCCATCCACGACCGTCACCTGGTCCAAGACGTAGAGCAGCGGGGTGGCCTGATACATCCACAGAAGGTTACCATCCTTAGCATCGAGCGCCTGAACGAGCCCGAGCCGCGAAACGACGTACACGACGCCGTCCTTCTCGACCGGAGACGCCGGCACGGAATCGGCGGCCGCCTCGACGCTCCATATTTCCTTGCCGTCGAGGTCGAGCTTACCGACGGCGTTGGCCTTGCGGACGTAGACCGCCTTGGCGTCCTCGGCGATCCCCACGGCAACGGGACCGGACGCGTTCCCCAGCATCTCGCCGGTAACGGCATCCATGATCCCGAGCTTCGAGTCACGGTCGGCGATGAACACCTTCCCGCCTGCGACTACAGGGCCGTTGTCCGCTGGACTGTAGTACCTCACGGCCGCGGTTCTCTGCGTGCAGGCGTAGCCGGGTTTCTGCCACTTCAGTTGACCGGTCTGCACGTCCACCGCGTAGACAAAGGTATCCCAGGCACCGAAATAGACTACGCCGTCGTAGACGAACGGCCGCACCTCGATGGTATAGCCCGGTTCGGTGAGAACCCACTTCTGACTACCTGTCTTCGCATCTACAGCGTAGAAGTCGGAGTCGTTGCAGCCGAAGAGGATCAGACCGTCGGCGTATACGGGCGAACTGTAGATGGCCTCCCTGGCCTGGAAGCTCCACTTCTCCTTG
This sequence comes from Armatimonadota bacterium, assembly GCA_017993055.1. NCBI lineage: Bacteria > Bacillati > Armatimonadota > Armatimonadota bacterium. Next base: position 117,635 of record JAGONM010000006.1, on the reverse strand, counting down.
CCTTTCAGATCGAGCGCGTAGAGCTTGCCGTCACCGCAGCCCAGGTAGATCGTGTCGCCGACAACCACCGGAGTCGTCGCCGTGTCGCCCTTGGTGGGAAACGTCCACTTCTGCTTCCCGGTCGCCCTGTCGAACGCGTAGAGCTTACGATCCGTGCCGCCGACGTAGACTGCGTCCCTGGTGACAGCGGGTGCGGCTCTGCACGAGCCCTCGATAAACGAGCGCCACACCAGTCTGCTCCCTGACGGATCGAGGTTGAAGCGGACGCTCTTGTAGTACTTCTTGCCGGTATCATCGATGAACCTGACCCGCAGACTGTGCGCGCCGGGAGGAAGGTCCTGGTAATAGAGCTGACCGACGTAGACACCCTCCGTCGTCAGCACCAGCGGATCTTCGCCTTTCTCATCCTCGGCAAAGGACTTCCTGTCAACACTGAGGCTCGCCTGCTTGAAGAGCTGATCGCTCCCCGAGATCCTCGCCTTAACGAAGAACGAGCCGGACGGGTCGAGCGACTGGTCCTCTTTGACGTTCAGGATCTCGATCGTGGGGTAGTTCGCCTTGGTGGGAAGCGGTTTCTCGACGTAGACCTTGTCAAAGCCGTCTTTGCCGTGTTCCCTGAAACCGATACGCACGATCCCATCTTTTACGGAGACGATGCTGTACCCCGCCTTGACTCTGGGCAAAGGCCCGCAGACCGCACCGCCGTCCGTGCCATCCACCCCGAAGAAGTTCAGGAGCTTCGCATTGTGGCCGTGTCCGCCGAGGAACATGACCAGATTATGCGGACGGAGAAGATCCAGAAGCTGGGCGGTCGCGTAGGGACTGCCGAAGTAGTCGTCGTTCAGCATGTGATGCATGATCACGAAGACGGGAGTGACGTCGTCGACCTTCTTGAGGTCGGCTCTCAACCATGTGAGCTGGTCGCGGCTGATCGAGGCCCTCGGGTCCTGGGGCGAGCAGTTGTCGAGGCCGATGAAATGGCACCCGAACTTGTCGAAGGACCAACTGGTGCCTCCGTAGAGTTCGTGGAGCTTGCCTCTGATGCACCACCATGGGCCGTCGTGGTTGCCAAGCGTGTGATACACGGGAACGGTGAAGTCCTTCCAGTAGGACAGATACGTGTCCCACACGCCACCTCCACCGCCGAACTCAGTCAGATCGCCGCTGACGACGACAAACGACGGAGCCTCGGTCATGATCCCGGGCTTGATCTCGATCGGCCCCTGTTTGGCCATCGCCGCGCAGACTTCCTGGCTGATCGTCATCGGTGCGTGAACGTCAGAAGCGTGGATGAACGTGAAATCGGGGATGTCCGCCGCGCCCGCCGCACTGAGGGCGAGGCAGACCAGAGCGCCGGTCAATAACACTGCCGGCAGATTGCGACAACTACGCATTACTGTAAAACCTCCTGCGGCCGGTTCACCGCACAATCTCAAGTCACTTGTTCGCCCGGGGCGACCAACCATCCTTCATTGCGAGCGTCACCTGGCTGAACGTTGCGACAGAAGCTTCTCCCACTTGAGCAGGCGGGCGAGCGCCGGGAAGCTGTCCTTGTCACGGGCGATATAGACTGCCCTGCACGCTTCATACACCGCCGGATCAGCTTCCGCGAGGGGCAGCCAGCCTGTCACCGCCGCCATCTCGAACTTCTCGCTGGTCCGACTGCCATCTACCCGCCCATTGAACCTGGCCTCGCCAGGAACGTAGACGTTCTTCAGGAAGGTATTCGCCACACGCCGCACGTCCGTCTTGTCGAACACGACCCCTGCACGACGCGCATTCAGCACCAACTGGATGCTCAGCGTGGCATGCGAGACGTCCTCGATCGACGGCTTCGGCGGCATGACCGGGTAGTTATCCGAGACATCATCCTCCCGCGAATAGCCGGTGTTGAGCGGCTCGTACCAGTAGTACCAGACGTATCTATCATCTACCAGGTTCAGCCTGTTCTTGAACAGGTTGGCCATTCTGCGGGCGTGATCCATGTAGAACGCCTTGCCGGTGAGCCGATGGAGCGCCAACTCGGAGCTGACGTGCATACCGAGGTAGTTGAACGGCTCGGGCAGGTTGTCGTATGGGAACGGCCCGCCCCGCTTGCACGTAATGTAGTACCCCTCATCCATCCCAGGGCCATCGCGCCAGTGATCCCTCGCCTCCTCGTACGACTCATCGGCCGCCTTGACGAACCAGTCGGCCGCGGGCAAGAACTCCGCTAGTCCGGGACCGTCCTTCACGATCTCAGCGAACCGGAGCAGCGGGTAGTAGATAATCCCAAGGTACCCTACGTACGCCAGCGGCAGAGGTTTCAGCGCAACTGCTTGCGTCGCCGGCACGTCCGGTTTCGCGCCCACGGGGAATACCCGGACCAACTGTGATATCTCCGTACACTCGCCCGCGGAGGCGTTGGGACTGGGGGCCGGACTGTTGATGATCTTCTCGATGTAGCGGGGGCTGTCCGGTTCCAGGCTCAGCCCGCTGAAGGTCTCCGATCGATTCCAGAACGGGTTGACGACCCTGAGCGTGAGCGTATCGGCTGTGAGCGTGACCTCGACCTGCGTCCGGTTGTTGTAGGCATAGGGGGTGGAGCGGATGCGGATCGAGGGTCGCCCGTCGGAATCCTTCAACACTCCTTCGGCCACCGTGTAGTTGTAGCCCATCGACCAGGCCTTCCGTACGGTCCCGCTCCAGTCCTTGACGCCGCGCCGGTCGTCGCGATGTGAGAGCATCCGGTCGCCTCGCTGCACCACGGCACGCAGGTACTTCGGGTCGCCGGTCGCCTCGTACATATCCACGATGGCGTTGAGAGTCGCGGCTTCGCCCCAGGCGAGCTGACTGGCATCCCTGTTCGCGAACCAGGGGTCTTTCCCGAGTTGGGCCAGCAGTTCGTCAGCCTTCTCGCGGGTGATGGAGACTGCACCGAACGCGGATGCGGAAATCAGCAGCAGCAGAATCGACAGGAGTGTACGCATGGCCCATTGTAGTACGCGGACCCCGCGGGGTCAACGGCATGATCTCGCGCCTTTCGCTCGACGGGTTGCAGTAGGTGGCATAATCGCCTATACTGTGCGGGGTCAGTTCTGTCATTCTGAGCGAGGCGGAGAGTCCGTCATGCCGGATTCTTCGCTTCGCTCAAAACGACATGTTCGACCATTGCGATCATCCACTCGTATCGTCGCAGGGTGACCATAGACCGAGGAGGTTCACATTGAAGACTTACAAGATAGCCGTTATCGGCGGCGACGGCACCGGACCAGAGGTAGTCCGCGAAGGACTGAAGGTACTGGCGGCGGCATCGAAGGCCACCGGATTCCAGTATGAGACGACGGACTACGACTGGGGCGGCGATCGATATCTCAAGACAGGCAACGTCCTGCCTGACGACGCGGCGGATCAGATGCGCCAGTATGACGCGATCTACCTTGGCGCGATCGGACATCCCGACGTGAAGCCGGGCATCCTGGAGAAGGGCATTCTCCTGAAGCTGAGATTCGATCTCGATCAGTATATCAACCTCCGCCCCGTAAAGCTCTACCCGGGCGTCGAGACCCCGCTCAGGGACAAGGGTCCGGCGGAGATCGACTACGTGGTCGTCCGCGAGAACACCGAGGGGCTCTACACCGGCGCGGGCGGCGTCCTCAAGAAGGGCACGCCGGACGAGGTCGCGGTCCAGGAGTCGATCAACACCCGCAAGGGCGTCGAGCGCTGCCTTCGATACGCGTTCGAGTACTGCCGGAAGCGGAATCGGAAGAAGATGCTCACCCTCTGCGGCAAGACGAACGTCCTCACCTGGGCGTTCGACCTGTGGGAGCGCGCGTTCTACGAGGTCGCGAAGGACTACCCCGACATCAAGACCGACTACGCGCACGTGGACGCTACCACGATGTGGATGGTCAAGAACCCGGAGTGGTTCGACGTCATCGTGACGGACAACATGTTCGGCGACATCATTACCGACCTGGGCGCGATGACTCAGGGCGGCATGGGGATCGCGGCGGGCGGAAACATCAACCCCGAGGGCGTCTCGATGTTCGAGCCGATCGGCGGGTCCGCGCCGAAGTACACGGGCATGAACGTGATCAACCCGATGGCGGCGATCGGCGCGCTCCAGATGATGCTGGAGACGCTCGGCGAGCAGAAGGCCGCCGACATCGTCGACAAGGCGATCGCGAAGATGACCGGCGAGAAGATGAAGTCAATGTCCGCCGGCAAAATGGGCTACTCGACCACCGAGGTCGGCGACATGGTCGCCCAGTTCGTGATGGAGATGGCGTAGTTCGAACCACCGATGAGCGCGGATGGACGCAGACGATACAGAGGCTCTGGGAGTAGATGCTTTCAGGGCCTCTTGTTTGCCATTGAGGAGGGCTCAGGCGAAGAGGAACATGATCGAACTCAGACGGATACGAACCGACGAGTGGGAGGTGTTCAAGTCGCTTCGCCTGGCAGCGTTGGAGCAGGACGGGGAGCAGTTCGGCCAGTCGTGTGCGGAAGTCAGCCTGCTCAGTGACGAGAAGTGGCAGGAATACACCGCCAGGGCCGCCGAGTCGGACGAGTTCTACGTGATACTCGCCTTCGATCAGACGAGACCGGTGGGCATGTCCGCATGTATCCGGCCTGACGACTTCGGGAAGATCATCATGGTGTGGGTCGATCCGCAATACCGAGGGAGCGGCATCGGCCGGCTTCTCGTGGAGAAGACCATGGCGGAGGCGGGCGCCCCGAGTTACAGGCTAACCGTCGTTGAAGGGAACACCCCGGCGATCAGGACGTATGAGCGGCTCGGCTTCACCCCGACGGGTTTTGCCTACAGAAACAGCAAGGGCCTCAGAGAAATGGAGATGGTTCTATGAAACCGATTCGGTATGACGATTACTACTGGCGAACCGAGCTGGTGACCCTTCGCGCTGTCGAAGAGGGCGATTGGGAGCTCGGATACTACAACCGGTTCGATACGCCCGCGCGCCGTCTCCTCCAGCATGAGGTGGAACTGCCGCCGACAGAAGCGGAAGCCAGGGCATTCTCCGAGCGCTTCGCCGCTTTCGCGCCCGAGGATGGCCGCATCATGTTCACACTCCTGAACAACGACGGCGAAGTAATCGGGGGCGTCAACCTCAACAGCATAGACGAGAAGAACGGCACGTTCAGCATAGGGATGCAGATCGACCGGGATCACCGGGGCAAGGGTTACGGTACATCGGCGATGGGGCTACTGCTCAGGTACGCCTTCTTCGAGCGGAGGCTGAACAAGTACTACGGACACGTCCTGGAGGGAAACATCGCATCGGCCAGGATGCTGGAGAAGCTCGGCTGCCGACAGGAGGGCAGACGCACGCAGATGGTCTATACTGATGGGCGGTACTTCGATGAGATCCTGTACGGCCTGACGAGGGATGAGTTCGAAGCTAATGAAGCGGCCGTCGGAGGCGACAACGGATGAGAGGGCGTACAGGATAAACGCGACCTCAGCGCCAACAGGTTCACTATGAAGACACTGATGCTCGTGACGCTCTGGTCGTTGGTGCTGATGCTCCGTGCGGTCGCCGCCCCACCCCCGTTCAGGGTGGGAATCGAGATGCCCGTGCAACTTCCTGTGACGCAAGCGGTCGAGGATGCCCTGCGAGAGATGGGGATCGGCTACGTCAACTACAGCGTCAGTACGTCCGCCCACGCCGGCGACCTCCCCGCAAACCAAATCAACGAGGCGATGCTCGGCCTCTGCCGACGCCTGAACCTCGACTTCTCCATCTCATGCCATGCGATTGACCCGCCGGATGAATGCGTCAGAGCGGCCGTCGAGAGCGGCAAGTCTCGATTCCGCGGGGTCCTCTTCAATGAACTGGAGCACTGCCGCCTGATGTGGAACTACAGCCCCGTTCCGCTGGCCGATTCCGGCAAGTTCGAGACTCTCGACCAAGCATACGTCGAGACCCTGGATGCCTACAAAGCGCTGCGAACCCGTTTCGCCGGGATGGGGTCGCCCGTGACCGCGACGCACGTCTGGCCGGTGATGCATCATCTCGCGGGAGAGGCCGGGTTCACCGTCTGCCCGAAGATCTGCAAGGAGTCATACTCGTCCGTCAGCCTCGCAATAGGGATGGGCGCGGCAAAGCAGTACGGGACGGGGCTTTGGGCAGACTGCGATCTCTGGTTCTGGGGGCTCATCCCGGGGCACGGCCCGGAGGAGCTGAAGAGCAACCTGCTTCAGGCCTACTGGCTCGGCGTCGATCTTCTGTACGTCGAGGGCGCCGGCCACAATCTCAAGCCCGCCGGCAGACAGGGCACACCCTTCTCCCTTGTCAATCAGGTCTCGAACGAAACCTTCCAGCTTACTCAGCACGGGGAATCGCTCCGGTGGTTCTGCAGAGAGTATCTCCCGGCTCACCCCCGGACCTGGACATTTCGCGATGTGAGGCCAAGCATCGCGATCGTGCGTTTCGAGGATACCTGCCACGGCCAGCGGTTCACCGCCGATTTCGAGGACAGGCTATACGGGTCGCCACACCTGAGAAGCACCCCCGACACCGAGGCATGGCTGGCACTATGGAACCTGCTCACATTCGGCAAGACCGGGCGCGATGGTCTCTCGCACTTCAAGTCATATATCGCCCCGTCCGGATACCAGTGGCGGAGCGACAAGGCCGAGTTCCAATCCTACACAACCGCTCCCGTGATGGCAGACCAGCATCGGTTCTTCGTGCCGCTGAACGGCGTCGTGGTCTACGATCACAAGGCCGGGTACGATCTGCTCAAGGGAGTCCCGCTCCTCTTCCTCACAGGAACGCGGGTCAGTGAGCCGACGATGGACGCGATCCGGCGATGCGTGAAGGAGGGCGCGGTGTGCGTAGCTTGGGGTCCGCTCGCGAAGAAGCACGGCTTCCCCGAGTGGGATTCGGGAGTCAGTATCATCCCCAAGGGCAAGGGCAAGTTCGTGCTCACCGACGACTTCCAGGTTCGGGAGGTCTATCAGCAGGTCGTCGGACTCCTCGGCCGTCCCGACGAGATCAGATACCGGTTCGGCGGCTCGGAGGTGATCCTCCGCCGCGTGACGGACAATGAAGTGAAGGTGGAGGTGACCGAGAAATGAGCAGATTCCCCATCGCATGCCAGACGATCACGTGGGGCGACGAGCAGAGCACGTTCTTTCCGAAGGTGTTCGATGAGGTGAAGGCCGCCGGGTACGCCGGAGTCGAGATCGGGTTTCGGCACATCCGGCAGCACCCCCCTGCCGGCGTCAAGAAGATGCTCGACGATCGCGGACTCGTGCTCGCGGCCCTTCACATCGGGGGCAACCTCTTCGATGCGACGCAAGCCGATCAGGAACGCACGGCCCTCGAGCTCGCATTCGAGTATCTCGATGCAATGCAGACGGAGTTCCTCATGTACTCCGGACTGAGGTTTCATGATGAGGAGCAGTTCGCCCGCGACTTCATGGCTCTAAACACAGCAGCCGAGAAGTGCCATGAGACCGGCAGACGGCTACTCTACCACAACCACAACTGGGAGTTCGAGCGCGGCGGAGAGGTAATAGCCGCTCTCACCTCGAAGGGCAACCGACACCTCGGCTTCTGCCCGGACATCGGCTGGGTGATGAAGGGTCGCCGGAGGATCATCGGCTTCATGAACGAGGTCAAGGGGCGCATCGGGGCGATCCACTTCAAGGATTTTGCGACCGACGGCCCGGGTTGCGATACAGTCGTCCTCGGTACAGGAGTCGCTCCGCTCGTCGAGGCAGCCGAATGGGTCAAGCAAAACACGGACGGCATGTGGGTGATCGCCGAACAGGACAACGCCGATCTCCCGGCGGCCGAGGCCGCATCCAGGAACGCGGCGTTCCTCAAGAGCCTGTTCTAGGGGCCGCGGCTCTGTCCCGGCCCGACAAGATGCAGGGGGGGTTCAGGTCGGTGAGACCGCTAGCCCCGACGGTCGAGTACGAGCAGGACCTACAAGTAGGAGCACGAGATGGAACTGAGGGTTTGCATAGTCGGCTGCGGCGATATGGGGGGCAACCATGCCAACTGCTGGAAGCGCAGGGACGATTCGCAGATCGTCGCGGTCTGTGACCTGATCGAGGAGCGCCGCATGAAGATGGCAGAGAACACCGGCGCAACCCCCTACCTCGACTACCGGGACGCGATCATGCACGAGGGAATCAATGCCGTCTCGGTATGCATCCCCGTCTGCGACCACTCCAAGGTCTCCGTCTTCGCCGCAGAAAACGGCCGGCACGTGCTCTGCGAGAAACCGATCGCGCTGACCGTCGAGCAGGCCGACACGATGATCGAGGCGGCTCGGCGGAACAGCGTGGTCCTCTCGACCTCGTTCCAGTGCAGAGGATTTGCCCGGCATGTCAGGACTCGGGAACTGATTCGTGAGGGGTGCTTCGGCGGGCCTCTCATCGCACGGTTCACCGACATCCGGGAGGTCCGGCCCAAGCTGGCCATGCATCGGCAATCGGAGAACGGCGGCCCGGTGATCGACATGGCAGGGCACTACTTCGACCTGATGCGCTGGCTGACCGGCTGCGAACCGGTCAGGGCCTTCGCGCGCGGTCACATCTTCGGTCGAGGGAAGCCGAGCCTTGCGTCGGTAGAGGACTTCGCCATTGACGCCGCGGACATAACGGTCGAGATGACCGGCGGCCACGTGCTGAACGTGCTGGTGAACTGGGGGATGCCCGAGGGGTTCGGCTCGCTGGGCGAGGAACTGATCGTCGGCCCGGCGCTCTCGATCCAGACCGTCGGCGGGAAGGTCATCATGAAGACCCGCTCTGAGACGGAGTCCTGGGAGGCGTCCGAAGGGAACCCGCCGGGATCATCGGTTCGAATCAACGACTTCGCGGAGGCGATCCATGAGGGCCGCCGACCCGAGGTCACTGGCGAAGACGGCCGAATCGCGCTCAGCGTCAGCCTCGCCGCACTCCGATCAATCGAGACCGGCGAGATCGTTTGTCTGTAATCCAGGAGAGTTTCAGCAGTGTCTTCCACCAGCAAGCCAATCACCGCGGCCATCGTCGGGGCTGGGCATCGAAGCGTGTGCTACGGCCGATACGGGCTCGCGCATCCGGACGAACTGAAGGTCGTCGCCGTCGCCGAGCCAAACGAGTTCCGCCGGAAGCAGACGGCCAAGGAGTTCGGCATCCCGGACGGCATGTGCTTCGGGTCGGCCGAAGAACTCGCGAATCGGCCCCGACTCGCTAATGCCGCGATCAACGGCACCATGGACCGGGATCACATCCCGACCTCGCTCCCGCTGCTGGAGAAGGGCTACGACCTGCTCCTCGAAAAGCCGATCGCGCCGAGTGCGGCGGAGGTCCTGCAGCTCAGGGACACGGCTCGGAAGTACGGCAACAAGGTCATGATCTGCCACGTCCTGCGCTACGCCCCGTTCTACGCGGCGGTGAGGCAGAGGGTCGCGGACGGAGAGATCGGCCAACTGCTGAGCGTCCAGACCCAGGAGAACGTCAGCTATCACCACATGGCGGTCGGATTCGTGCGTGGCAAGTGGAGCCGCGAGAGCGAGAGCACGTCGATGCTGATGTCTAAGTGCTGCCACGACATGGACATCCTGACCTGGATGATGAGCGGAGTCGCTCCGAAAGCCGTCAGCAGCTTCGGCAGCCGGATGTACTTCCGCCCGGAGAACGCGCCCGCGGGCTCCGGAACCCGCTGCCTCATGGACTGCGCGATCGAAACGGACTGCCCATACTCGGCCAGGAAGCACTACATCGAGCAGGGACTCTGGGGATTCTACGCCTGGCAGCCGGTCGAGCACCTCGGACTCGATACAGAGGGGAAGCTGCAGTCGCTCGCCGAGGACAACCCCTACGGGCGCTGTGTCTGGGCCTGCGACAACGATGTCGTCGATCATCAGTCGGTGATAGTGGAGTTCGCCGACGGGTGCACGGCCTCGCACAACATGGTCGGCGGTACATCTAGACCGTGCAGAAGCATCCACCTGATTGGCACTGAGGGCGAAATCCAGGGCGTGATGGACGAGGGAACGTTCGTCGTGCGCCACCCCGATGCCCGGGCGGGCCACGAGTACTCCGAGGCGCGGATCGAACTCGATGTCAGGGGCGACGGCCACGGCGGCGGCGATCATCGGCTGGTCGCGGACTTCGTGCGCGCGCTTCGAGGCGAGCCGGCGTCGATCTCGACCACGAGCCTCGAGGATTCGGTCTACGGGCATCTGATCGGGTTCGCCGCCGACCGATCCAGGGTCGAGCATGTAGTGGTGCCGATCGACGGGTAGAGTTACCTGCCGACGAGCAGCACCCAGTCGGCTTCGCTTGGGGTTCGCAGTCTCACGGGCGCGGCAGTGACCCTCCCGACCGGGGCAAACTCCCCGGTGGACGGGTTGAACCATCGGATGACCGTCGTGCGCCTCAGGTACTGAACGTTGAGTTCGATCTCGAGGCCCTGCGGCAGGTAGATGACGGCAAGATCCCCGCTGTCGCTGCGGGCCGAGCCGATGAACCGTCGTGGATCGGAAGGCTTATTGGCGACCAGCGATGGGTCGGGGCGAAGCGTCCACCACTTTATAGAGCCGAAGAGCTTCGCGAGGTGCTTCACCGACTCCGCACCCTCGCTCTTGACCGCCTGTTCCCAGGGGACAGCGACTCCGGTATTGGGGTGAGCCGTCGGCACCTGAGGCTTGTCGGTCCAGAACCAGATGCCGTGGTGACCGTAAGTGACCCCGGCGGTCGGCGATATGAGCAGACTGCGGTAGAGCGCCGTCCGGACCGCACGGGCGTCGAAAGGTTGCTTCGTCCCATACGCAAGTATCGTCTCGTAGTTCGGCTCGAGGTTGATCACCGGGAGCACGGGCGACTTGTCCCAATCGGTCGCGGGAGGACCCTGGACGAGCCACCTGATCGCGCCTTCAGAATCGCCGTGGCCGCTCTGGTAACCGATGAATGAATACCAGGCCTCGCGGCGGAACTCGTCCGCCACCCACGATTGACCACCAGGGTGCATTGTAACCGGACGCGCCGGCTTGTCGCCGAAGACCGCACGGCCGATCCTACGCCATCTCTCCGCCCGATCGCCAGTGTACGGCCCGTCGCCTCCGAGCATCCAGACTACGTTGTACGCGCCCCACCTTGCCACGATGTAGTTCGAGAGGCGGATCGCATCGGCCTCGCTCAGCCTCTGTCCCAGTTCCTCTTTGCTCACCGCCCAGAGGATTACAGGCGCGGCCGCCATGCCGTGTTCGTTGATCGCTGCTACCTTCGCATCGAGGCGCTTGAAGAAATCGGGGTTGATACGGACGTCGCTCGAGCCCGTGAAGGCCGTGTCTCCGTGCTCATCCTTGTCGAACGAACGCCATGGCGTCGAGAGGAACTGCACGGTGGTGAAGCCCTGTTCCTTGCGAATAGAGAGATACTTCTCCCAGTCCTGGGGACGGGCCTTGAGGACCCCGTTCCATGCGGTGTCCGCGAGCCAGAAGAAGGGAGTCCCGTCCGAGTGGACCAGGTATCGTCGGTCGGACGAGAGCTTGAGCGGGCCGTGCTTCAGGAGCGTGCTCTTCCCCCTGTAAAGCGCGCAGTCGAATGTGCCGGTACGGGCGTGAAGGCCCGCATTAGTCACGTCGGAGCAGTTCGACTTCCAACGCCACTTGCCAATCTCCGTCGGGCTGAACCGCACTTTCCAGACGTCACCGCCGTCCCAGAAAGCAGCGACTGAGGAACGCAGTCCGGAGGGCGAGGTGAAATCTATGGAAACCGCGACGTCAGCGGAAGGATTGGAGTACTCGCGACCGCTCTGAAGGGATGTCTCGAAAACACCGTTCAGGGAAACCGCGGCGCTGGAGGCTGCACAAACAGCCCCGCAGAGCACAATGGAGAGCAGGATGTTGTTCATTGCACACCGCCAGAGAGCTGTGACGCCAGTCTTAGGGTTTAGTATGGCACTAGCAGCGTGCATTGTCAAACCCCCGGTCTTTCGCTTGCGCGAGGATATGCGTCGGTCTATAATCGTACAATCTGCTACCGATGGAGACACGTCATGGCGGACGAATCCGACGAGTTCATCAACGTGCTGGAAACGCGCGATGAAGGCAGGGTTGCTCTCGCGAAGTCGCTTCTCTCGGGAGCGGGCATCGAGTTCATGGTCTGCAATGTCTTCCCGCAGGACATCCTCGGCTACGGGCGGATCGGCTATAACCCAGCGCTGGGCCTAATGCAGGTGAAGGTTCGAGCTGAGGATGCGGATGCGGCCCGACACATCATCGGCGATCTCGCGGGGGAACGACCGCGCCCGTACTCACGGACCGTCCGATTGCTCGTCTGGGTGTTCCTGATTATCGTACCGCTAGTCGGTTTCCTTGCGATACTGATCAGCGACATGATCCGCTGAGGACTAATCGAACGAACAGATGTACTCCGTGATATCGTCCACTTCGACGTCGAACGAGGAATCCCCCGGCACAGCAAACTCGCTCCCGGCAGGGTACCGGGTCCACAACTCGTCCCCTGCTATTCGTGCCACGCACTCGCCCGCGATGATCTCCATCCTCTCCGGCGCGGCGGTGTTGAACGTGTATCGGCCCGGATAGATGATCCCGAGGGTCTTTCTGCTTCCGTCATGGAAGACGATCGAATGGCTCACGACACCTCCGTCGAAGTACACGTTCGCCTTGGCCGTCACGGTGACGTTCTCGAACTGGATGTTGTCCATCGAAATGCTCTCCTGGGTGCTTGAGTACAAGTAGTTTCGAGGGGCATGGCCCGCATTCCTGCCGCACTCGCCGCAGGACAAGTGCAGAATACCGTGGTATAATCGTGACAACGGGGGATCACGATATGAACCAAGATGCGGGAGAGCCGATCAAGATCATGGAGACTCGCGATCATGGACTCGTCGCGACGGCAAAGTCGCTGCTCGACGGGGCGGGGATCGAGTACACGGTCACGAACGAGTTCAGCCAGAACGTGATGGTTGCAGGACAACTGAGCGCGATGGAGATTATCGTCAAGCCAAAGGATGCCGGCGCGGCGCAGTTCATCCTCCGAGGCCTGATGCGCACAGATGAGACGAGACAGGATGACGGCGCGCCCCCACAGGACCAGCCGTTCGGCCTCCGCCTGCTCATCGCGCTGGGGATCGTGGCGATCCCGATCATCCTGGCGATCCTCTACGCGCTTCAGAACTAGGCTCTACTGCACGGTCTCGACTCGATAGACTGCGCGGAGGTCATGGATATCGCCGTACAGCGGCTCGACGATGCCGTTGCGGTGGTTAAGACGAGTTCCGCCGCGCTTCAGTTCGATTCCAGAGGGCTCGAGCAGCCGATACCGGATCTTCCCATCCCAGAGTGAGAAAGTGACCGAGTCCCTTGCGAGGGCGATCTTCGTCTCCTCCATGCCGTCGGTGACGAGCATCGGGTAGTACACTCGCATCGCCTTCAGGTCGCCCGCCATCTCATCTTCCACGGTGACGCCGCCGTGCTCAACGGTGATCGTCTCCGTGATGCGGGCCGCACCGTCGAAGTCGCCGGTATAGGTTACGCGGAATCGAACTCTGTCATGGTTTTCATCCAACACCTCTACACTTGGCGGCGTTTCGGTATCGTATTCCGCCAGCCGATGCCAACGACCCGATGCGTCCTGCCAGGCCGGTCCGGTGCAGAGCGGCTCACCCTCGGGCAGAAACTCCTTCTTCTTCGAGTCCCATCTCTGCACCGTGCCGTCGGACGGGCCGAGCTGCGGGTTCGATCCCCTCAGGTGGACGCGGATCAGGCCGGTGGGATTGTAGCGGAGGTCGCCCTGGGTGTTGTATTGCACGTAGTTGCCTCCTGCGTTGGCGAAGATCATGTGGAACTGATCGGTGACCGGGACCACATAGCCGCCGACATCGGCCGGGCACGGCCTCTCGGGGATCGAGTCGTCCGCATAGAGATAGGCCGCGGCGAGGAACCAGCAGGCGAGCAGGTTGTACTGCGACTGGGCAGAGTAGCGCTCGTAGCCGTGGTGCGCCTCAATCGGGAAGCGGTTCTTGACGACGTAACCAGTCCCGTTCGGCTTCAGCCACCGCATGATGCTCATAGTCGCCAGGTGCGCAGCACGCTTGAACGCGCCGGCCTCTTGCATCCGTCCGTTGCGAGCGTACTGGGCGGCGTAGGTCTCGTGGGTCACGACCGCCGACGCCTCGTTCCAGATGTGCTGGGCGCTCCGGCCGCCGGTCGGGATCTCGCCGAACGGTGAGAGCATGAAGAGCGCGGTCCAGGCGCCCCTCCAGAGCGACTCCCTGAACGGGCGGTACGACGCGCCCACGTAGCCCTCCAAGAGGATGCTGGAGAAGTTCTGCCGAGTGAACTCGTCGTAGGCGAGAGGCGGGTCCTCCGAGGCGTCGAGATACATGCCGTGCGGGGTCATGTACTGGACGTGGTGCGCGAGGTGCGTCTCAAAGAACTCGGCATCGGACTTGATCCCCTTCCTGGCGCGCAGGTACTCGCCCGCAAGCGCGACGACGTTGTGGTTGTAGCACTTCGTCTTGCGCTTGAGGTTGTCCGGGTAGAGCTTGTACGGGTCGAGGTCGCCGATCTTGCGCTTCCATTCTCTGACCCGGTCGGATGAGGCGGCATCCTCAAAGAGGTCAAGGGCAAGCATCACCGGTTGTATGAAGAACTCGCCATGGGCGTGGGCCTCGTATCTGTGCATGTCATCCACCGAGTGGTCCATCGCCCTGAGGCCGCTCTCCAGGAGCTTCCGGTCGGTGTTGAAGCCGGTCGCATGGAGGAGCGCCACCGAGAGGGCGTAACACGGCGTCGAGTACTGCCACTCGATCTTCTCGATCGGGTCGACGATCGCGCCGGTTTCGTCTTGGCACTTGCGGAAGAAACCGACCTCGCCGGCGATGATGCGCAGGTAGTCACGGCTGGCGATCCCGCTGTCCTCGAAGCCGGCGAACTCCTTCTGTCGCCGGAGGAAGGCCGATATCTTCGCGTCGAGCGGATGGCCGATGTCACTCCGAAGCGCGCACGGCGGGAGGATGTCGGCTGTCGGGCGACGCACCGAGTCGGCCGACGCGGCGAGACACGTGACGACGATCAGGAAAGCAACAGCCGTGCCGCATCCAGGCATTTTTCTCACTCTCTTTCCCAGGAACCCAGTACTACTGCCCCCGGTTTCTCAGAACAGAGCCTAGAAACGCCGGCAACACGCTCTCCATATCCTCTTGCACGATATGAGCCGGATAGTTCTCCACCTGTTCCCCCAAGGTTTCTGAGTACTGCATCAGTATTGTGGAGATCCTCTCTCGCAATACCCTGTCGGGGTCATTGGGCCATACAACGTCAGCGCAGACAAACAAGTAGAAGGCAACCGAGGGCCAATGGTGCGCCTTCACGGCCTCCATCTCGTGCACGCGCTTGTAGATCGGATGATCGTTGGCACCTATGCTCAGATCGAATGACACGTCATTCTTCCCCCTATGAATGTGTGACTACTTGCCGACTAGGAACGAATACTCTCCAGACCCTACTTCGAACCGCACCCACCCTCCAGCATCGGAAGCCGCATGGATCCCGGGCGTGCCGGGGACGAGCTTGCCCTTCCGCCAGACCGGCGTCCTGCCGATCCGCACCTCGGGATCCGCGATCCCGACCTTCGGGACCCAGACGGAGGCATGGGAGTTTGCCGGGATCGTCACATCGAGCGTCAGGCCGTCCTTCGAGCGCTTCCAGTGGGAGGCTACCGGCCCGCGGACCGTGTTGATCTCCGCCTTCGCCTCATTCAGGTCGCCGACGACGAACGGCTTGATGTCGAACCGCTCGAAACCGCCGACCATATCGTCCGGCTTGATCCCCGCCAAGGCACGGTAGAACCAGCCGTCCACGAAGCCGAACGCCGGGTGGTTGGCCGAGTTCATACCGTTGCCGGTCGCCTTCACCCAGAGTTCCCAGACGGTGGTCGCGCCGTTAGCGATCATGTAGCCCCAGCCGGGATAGTCCTTCTGCGTCACGATCGTGTATGCCACATCGGCGTGCCCCTCCTGGCAGAGGACCTCGAGCAGGTAGCGCGCGCCTAGGAATCCGGTGCTGAGGTGACCCTTGCGGTTGACCTCTATATCGTTCACCAGGTTCTGCACGACCGCATCATGCCTGTCGGCCGGGACGATCCCGAGGTAGAGCGGCCAGGCGTTGGAGTACTGGCTGCCGTTGCCGTAGTTGTTCGTCTCCGCGTTGAAGAACTTCGCATGGAACGCCTCGGCGATGCGCCTGCAGAGACGATCGTAGACCCGGACATCCTCTGGGTGCCCGAGTATCTCCGCCATTCGCGCGGTGAGCCACGAGCAGCGGTAGAAGCCGCCGGTCGAGATCAGGTCCCTCGGCGTCTCGACAACACCGACCCAGTCGCCGTAGTTGTTCCTGCTGATGATATGCCCGTCGCCTGCCTCCCGTTCGAGCATGTCCACGTAACGCTTGAGCCCATCGTAGTGCCTGGCCAGAAGCTGACGGTCCCCCGTGTGGCGGTACATATCCCATGTAACGAAGTGGTACGCGGAAGCCCACATCGGGTCGCCGGGATTCGACCCCCAGACGTGCGGGACGGTATCAGGGATACGGCCGTCGTCGCCCTGGGCGTCCTGCATGTCCTGCAGCCACTTCGTGTACGCCGGCGCGACATCGAAGTTGTACAGACCCATGTCGGCGGTCATGTGTCCGTCAGCCATCCAGCCTTGACGCTCGTCGCGCTGGGGGCAGTCGGTCGGGATGCTGTGCCAGTTGGTGCGGTATCCCCACCACGAATTGCTGTGGATCCGGTTGATCAGCGGATTCGAGCACTCGAAGCCGCCGTGCGCAGTGAAACTCGTGTTCACCACGCGCCCCTTGATCGTGTCGAGGTCCGGCTTGCCCGGGAAGCCCTCGATCTGCACATATCTGAAGCCGTGGTAGGTGAACCTTGGCTCCCAGGTCTCGGTCCCCTGCCCCTTCAGGATGTACTTGTCTGTCGCACGCGCGCTCCGGAGGTTCTCCTGGTTCGCTGTGCCATCGTCATAGAGCCACTCCGCGTGTTTCATCGTGACCTCAGTCCCCGCAGGACCGGATACCTTGAGCCGGCACCAACCCGAGAAGTTCTGGCCGAAGTCGTAGACCCAGGTACCCTCCCTGGGGCTCGTGACGCTCTTCGGCTTCATGGTCTCGGTCACGCGGATCGGCTGGATCATCTGCGCCGACAGGGTGTGTGTCGGCGTGGTTGAGAGCAGAACCTCCTGCCAGCCGGAGTCATCGAAGCCGGGCATATCCCATCCGACCTGCTCCGCGCGCGCATCGTATGTCTCACCGTGGTACAGCGAGTTTTCAAGGATCGGCCCCTCGCTCCGCTTCCAATAGGAGTCCGTTGTTACCCTGGTCCGGGTACCATCCTTGAACTCCACGTTCATCTGCAGGAGTAGCCTCGGCGACTCCTTGAACCATCCACTGCCCAACATCGCCCCGACGGCATTACGCCCGGTCTTGAGCATGTCGGTCACGTCGTATGTGCTGTAGAGCACCCGTTTGCTGAAACCGGTGTAGGCCGGATCGAGCACGTGATCGCCGACCTTCTGCCCGTTGAGATGAAGCTCGTAGTATCCCAGACCGGTCACGTACGCTCTCGCGCGCTTGACCGGCTTACCGAGGTCGAACTCATGGCGAAACATGGGAGCTGACGACAGAGGCTTCACCGAGTGAAGTTGGCCGTCCGTGAGCTGCGTCCTGTTCCAGCCGTGCTCCTCGACGCTGTCGAGCGAACTTACGGCGGCACTGCGGGAGACTGTCCGGCCGGAGCCGTCCAGAACGTCCATCTCGGCGAACGCGAGCAGGAAGTCTCCGTCGAAGCGCCTGTAGAGAGTGGTGGCGGTCAGGCGCACGTACCTGGCATCGACGGCGGGGAAGTCCAGCTTCACCGTCTCTTCCTTAGGATTCGGCTGGTCGCCGTCCGTCCTATCCACCAATACGGTCGGGGTCTTGAACTCCGGATCGTCCGACGCCTCTATCCTGTAGCGAACCGGGAAGCCGAAGCCCGGCGCGTCCTCCTGCCAGTTGTACGGCCTCGCCGGGTAGAGCGATACGCCGGCGATCGTCCGCCGCGCGCCCAGATCGATCTGCACCCACTTGGCAGAGCCGGCGCTCCTGGCAAGACTCGAATGGTAGCCATTGCCGCCCATAGGCACAGTCAGCCACTCGCCCTGCCATTCCCCCGGTTCGAGAAGCGCAGTCTCGAACCAGGCCACGTCGGACCACTTGCTCCCCACGCCTGCCGCATCCCAGACCTTGACTCGCCAGTAGTAGCGCGTGCTGCTCGACAGCCTGATTCCCTGCAGGGGCACGTTCACACTCTCGGAGGAAGATACGCGTCCGCTGGACCAGACGTTCGACTTGCCGAGGGCAGACGGGGTCTCCGCAACCTGGATCTCATAGGCGGTCTGCCGGCAGGCTCGTCCTTCCTGAACGAAGTGCCACGCGACTCGAGGCTCAGGAGTGTCGATGCCGAGGGGGTTCGCCAGATACTCCGTCCTCAGGAGCTCAGCAGAAGGTTTCGACTGTGATCCACAGGCCGAGGACATCAGCATAGATACGCAGAGCAGGATGATGGCTCTATTGGGCATTTCGGGGCTTGTTCTCCTTGTGCATTACCTGGCAAAACGATCTGCGCTCGCCGCATGTAGTGTTCCTGAGAGCAGGTGCGAATCCCTCTGTCAGGCGCCCTGCAATCCAACCCGGTAGTTCTACCAGTTTCCTGGGATCGGCTTGACCCGATCAGCGTCGTATGTTACCATGGATTAGCCTCTTTCCCCCCGAATGGCAGTCCGGCAAAGGAAGTGACAATCAGCAATGCGCAAGACCCTCACCACACTCCTCGTCGTGCTGATCGCTCTGGTTGTACAATCGTTGGTACTCGCGGCCACCGAGATCATCGTTGATAATCCCTCCGCGGTATTCGTCGGAAGCTGGCAGACTGGCACATCGTCCTCGGACAAATACGGCGCTGACTACAGGTTCGCCGGTCAGAACACGACCACCCTCAAGACGGCTACGTACACGCCGGCCATTCCGACCGATGGCGTGTGGGGCGTCTACACGTGGTACCCGCAGGGCTCGGGCAGGCCCATCAACGCTCAGTACATCATACATGCGTCTACCGGCGACACCACCCTCTACGTGAACCAGCAGACTAACGGCGGGAAATGGAGTTTCCTCGCAAACTGCTCATTTGCCGCCGGGACGGACGGCTACGCGAGGATCACCAACTACGGAACGGACACAACAAAGGTCGTCATGGCGGACGCCATTCGGTTCTACTCCGAAGCGGGTTCCGGCGACACCGATCCGCCGGTCATGAGCGGGATAGGCACATCACCCGGCGAAACCTCAGCGATGACGACCTGGACGACAAACGAGCCGGCCACCTCTCAGGTGGAGTACGGCCCGACGACGTCCTACGGCACGCTCAGCAGCTTTGACAATTCGCTCGTTGTCAATCATACCGTCAGTCTCTCGGGGCTGACTCCGCAAACTCTCTACCACTACCGGGTCAGATCGGTGGACGCCGCCGGCAACCCGAGCTTATCGGGCGACCTGACATTCACCACCACGGCCAGCGAGCCGCCAGTGATCTCTCAGCTCTCAGCAGTGCCGGCGTTCAACTCGGCTGCGGTGTCATGGGTCACCAACGAGCCGGCGACCTCGCAGGTAGAATACGGTCTTACAGCATCTTACGGCAATGAGACGGCCAAGAACTCGGGACTCGTTCAGAACCACAGCGTAACGGTGGCAGGACTCTCGCCCTTGACGACGTACCACTACCGGGTGAAGTCGGAAGACGCGCTCGGTAACGCGGTGGTATCCGATGACGGCTCTTTCACTACGACAGCCCCGATCGCCGGGGAGTTCAGAGGAATCTGGGTCGACACCTGGCACCAGGGCATCCTGAGCGCAGCGCAGGTGACGACTCTCGTGAACACGGTCGGCGGCGCCAACTACAACGCGATCATCCCCGAGGTTCGGAAGTGCGGCGACGCATACTACAACTCGGCATACGAGCCGCGCGCGACCAACATCGTCGGCTCGACGTTCGATCCACTCGCGGACCTGATTGCCAAGGCACATGCCGCGGGCGTGGAGGTCCATCCCTGGATCGTCACCTACCGCATCTGGAACACCTCATGGGGAGCCGCACCGGCGAACCATGTCTGGACGCTGCATCCCGAGTGGGCACTGACGAGCAGTTCGGGAGCTACCTCGGAGAGCGGGTACTACAACCTAGATCCAGGGGTTCCCGGCGCGCAGGACTACATCTGCGATCTCGTCATGGACATCGTCGGCAAGTACGACATCGACGGATTCGAGTTCGACTACATCCGCTATCCCGGAACCGAGTGGGGCTATAACCCCATCACGGTACAGCGGTTCACCGACGAATTCGGTTTTGCCCCGCCGACATCGTCGTCAGACCCCAACTGGGACGCCTGGTGCGACTATCGGCGACAGCAGGTGACCGATCTGGTGAAGAAGTGCTATCTGAACATTCTGGCTAGCAAGCCTCACGTCAACGTGGCCATCGACTCCGTAGCCTGGATGGGCGGAGACCCTCATACCGATTATGAGTCCACTCAGCAGTACAGCGGAGTCTTCCAGGACGCAAGGAGATGGATGCAGGAGCACGTTGTGGACTCCAACAGGCTTATGAACTACAAGCGCGAACACGATACGGCGCAGGCACTCGACTACGATCTATTGACGGACTGGCTTGCCATTCAGCAGGATGACACGGGCAGAACGGGCATGGAGGGACAGGCCAACTATCTCAACTCCATAACAAACAGCGTTCACCAGATGCAGGTTGCGCGGGAGGTGGGACTCGGACTCGTCAACTACAGCTATGCAGTCACGAACAAGGATGCCGAGCCGGCTGCCAACTTCTTCAGCGGTATCCAGACAAACTTGTTCACGACCAAGGTGCCGACGCCGGACATGCCCTGGAAGACCGCCCCCACGACCGGCATCATCTTCGGCAATGTGACGGATGCCTCGCACCCGAAGGATCCGATCTATCAGGACTGGATATACAAAGCCGATGTTTCCGTGAACGGCCCAGTGACCCGGAGCACGACGACGGATGCGACCGGCACCTATGGGTTCCTCGATCTCCCCGTCGGGACATACAGCGTAACGGTGTCCAAGTCGCGCTTCGCTCCCCAGGTCATCACGGGTGTGACTATCACTGCCGGACAAGTCGCGAAGAGAGATGCGGCACTCGGTCAAGCGACTACCGTGACCTCACCCGCTGGCGTGGTAGTCGACGGCTGGAGTCTGCTGAGCCTTCCGGTTCAGCCGGAGGACCCCAGCCCTGCCGCGGTATTCAGTGGGATAGATATCGACGGCAAGCTCTACAAGTGGCATAACTCGACCCAGGGACTCGGCATCTACGACTCATGGAGTCCGGAAGCGTTCGGCGATGTGGACATCGAGAACGGCTACTGGCTCGAGTCAGCATCGGCCGGGACGGTCTCGTACCAGGGCATCCCGAGCAGCGCCACGACCCACGACATCGTGCTCCCGACGGGCGGCTGGGCGATCATCGGCTGCCCGTTCACGGTGGACAAGCAGTGGCCGAACACTACGGCAAAGCACGGCGCGGCGACTGCATCGATCTTCGACGCGTCGCACACCTACAGCTGGCTGAGCTCGACCGGCTACTGGTGGGACGCGTCGGTTCAGGGCCTGATGGAGATCGGCCTTCCCGAGGACTTCGCTCCTTGGGAGACCCTCCAACCGTGGCATGGGTACTGGGTCCAGACCTATGTGGACGACGTGACTCTCACCCTGCAGTAGGCCCGGACAATACTCGAGACAACGACATATGCGTCGAGGAGATGACTGCCATGCGGCCACAACTGATTCGGGGATTCATGGTGCTGATCTCTGTGCTATGCGCGTCGAGAGTCGCCGCCGAGTCGGAGATCATCATTGACAACCCGAACGCGGAGGTCGTCGGCGCGTGGACCACAGGCACGGTCACACTGACGAAATACGGCGACGACTACTACTACTGCTCCCAGAGCCTTACCGGCACGAACAGCGCCACGTACCTGCCGTACATCCCGGTTGCGGCGAGTGATTGGAGCATCTACGCCTGGTATCCGGCGGGATCGAACCGGCCGACTCAGGCCCGGTACATCATTCATACGACTTCAGGCGACAACACGGTCTATGTCAACCAGCAGATCAACGGCCAGCAGTGGTTCTGCATCGGCACCTACGCAGTGGACTCAGGTGTGGGGAACTGGGTGCGCATCACCAATCAGGGCCCTGAGACCGACAAGGTCGTAATGGCGGACGCGGTGCGCTTCTACTCCCCGACGACTTCGTCAGAGCCGGACACGAGTCCGCCGATCATCTCCTCCGTCACCTCGAGGCCTGAACCCACCCGCGCGACAGTTACCTGGACCACCGATGAACCGGCGACCTCCCAGGTGGAGTTCGGCGACAGCGTTTCATACGGCAGCGAGACACCGAAGCAGACGGCGCTGGTTCTGGACCACTCTGTGACCATCACGGGGCTGTCTTTCCCGACGACCTACCATTTCCGCGTGAAGTCCGAGGACCTGTACGACAACGCAGCGGCCTCGGCCGATCTCACCTTCACCGCCTCGAGCGAGATCCCACAGACGCCGGCATTCCGCTCGGCGTGGGCCGATGGATGGAGCCCCGGTTTTCGGAGCGCGGCCGAAGTCACTGAGCTGGTAGACACACTCCATCAGGCGAACTACAACGTCGTCATCCCCGAGGTACGCAAGTGCGGGGACGCGTTCTACGACTCGGCGTATGAGAACAGGGCGACCGCGATTACCGATCCCCTTCCTTTCGACCCGCTCGCGGAAATGATCACGAAGGCCCACGCGGTAGGGATGGAAGTCCACGCGTGGCTGGTCGCATATCGAATCGCGAACAGCTCGGCCACAAACGCGCCGCCGGTGTACTACGAGCATCCCGAGTGGCTCACGCGAGACTCGTCGGGCGCGTACCTGAACAAGGACTTCTACCTCCTCGATCAGGGCGTGCCCGGGGTGCAGGACTACGTCTGCAAGATTGTGCTGGACATCGCGAGCAAGTACGACGTGGACGGCGTCAACTTCGACTACATCCGCTACCAGGGCAACACATGGGGCTACAATGAGATCACAAGACAGCGCTTCTACGACGAATACGGTTTCTGGCCGCCGAACTCGAGCAGTGAGACCGGCTGGACCACCTGGTGCGACTACCGCCGCCAACAGGTGACCGACCTCGTGAAGAAATGCTATCTCGAAGTGATGGCGCTCAAACCGCACGTAAAGATGACTGCGGACACGATAACAGGAGGTTCTGTCACGGACTTCACGATCTCATCCCCTTACTCCTCCGTCCTGCAGGACTGGCACAAGTGGATGGAAGACCATATCCTCGACGCGTCGATCCCCATGGACTACAGAGACGATTCGGTACCGGCGGAGGCGAAGGCCTTCCGCGACTGGGCGCAGTTCTCGGTGGACAGCCGATACGGTCGGCACTCTTACGTCGGCATGTCGACCTACAGGAACACGATCGGCAACAGCATCGGGCAGATCTACGCAGCTATGAGCATGGGCGCAGACGGCGTTTCGACGTACAACTACTCCAACGACACCAAGGACGGCCTGCCATCGACGGAACTGTTCAGCGCTGTCGGGTCCAGCATCTACACCTCGCCCGTGCCGACTCCCGACATGCCGTGGAAGACAGCGCCAACGACCGGCATCATCTTCGGCACCGTGACCGACGCGTCGCACCCGAACGATCCCATCTACCGCGACTGGGTCTACAAGGCAACGGTCACTGCCATTGGTCCGGTCACCAGGACTACTCTCACGGATGCCACCGGAACCTACGGGTTCATCGATCTCCCGCCCGGCGCATACGTGATCACCTGCTCGAAGGCCGGCTTCCCGACCCGAACCTACGGCGATCAGCGGATCGAAGCGGGAGACGTGCTGCGAGAGAACTTCGAACTCGGTTACACGACTGCCTCATCGTCCGACGTGGCGGTGAACGGCTGGAGCCTGTTCAGCCTGCCGCTCGAACCCGTGAATCCCGATCCCGCCTCCGTCCTGGACGGCGTCAACATCGACGGTAGGCTCTACCGTTGGGACAATCCGACTCAGGGATTGAGCATATATGACTCGTGGAGTCCGGAGCAGTTCGGCAACCTAGACACGAAGAGCGGCTACTGGCTGCAGTCGAGTTCTGCTGGTACAATAAGCTATCAGGCTCGAGCAGGCGCTCCGGCCACCAGCGATATCCATCTGCAGTCCGCGGGATGGGCGATCATCGGCTGCCCGTTCCCGACCGATAAGCAGTGGCCGAACGTCTTGGTCAGGCATGGATCGGAGACGGTGCCGATCGGCTCGGCGGGATCGAACGCGTGGATGGACACCGGCGGGTATTGGTGGGATGCGGCGAATCAGGGGTTGATGGATATCGGTTTGCCGGAGAACTTCGCTTCATGCGAGACCCTGCAGCCATGGCACGGGTATTGGGTCCGAACATACCTCGACGATCTGACCATGATACTTAGATAACCTAAGGAGAGAGTGCGGTTGCGCATCGAATCGAAGTTCTTTGGCGTGTCACCGAAGGTACTGCCCGTCGGGCGCACGTCGGTGGTGACGTTTCGGCCGCTGTATGACCATGTTCGGTTCACACATGGATCGCAGCACCAAGTGGCGATCATCCCCACCGAGGGCATTGCCGGACAGACGACCTGGGGAGAGATACCCCGGCAGGCAGCAACACCCGTCGGCGGCGCAATATCGGTACCGATCACGCCCTTCAGCGAACAGGAATATACCGTCCTGATCGAGCGGATCGATGACCGCAAACCGAAGCTGATTGCTGAGTTCCGGCTTTGTGCCGTAGACGAAGACCTCTTCCGCTGCAGGCCGTGGAAAGGCGACTTGCACGTTCACACGCACCACTCCGACGGCAAGGAGTCGCCCGCTTATGTTGCTGGCAAGTACCGCAGGGCGGGGTTCGACTTCATGGCGGTCACGGACCATCGCAAGTACGCTCCATCCCTGGATGCAATACAGGCATACGATGGCGTCCCGATTGATTTGGGGATCTACCCCGGCGAGGAGGTCCATCCGCCGGATAATCCGGTCCACATCGTGAACTTCGGCGGACGGTTCAGCATCAACGAGCTGTTCGACACCGACGAGTATCGCTCCGAGGTGGGCGCCATCGAGAAGGAGCGCGGCGTGCCATATCAGTACGCCTCATGCGTCTGGTGCTTCGACAAGATCCGCGAGGCGGACGGACTCGGCATCTTCTGCCACCCGTATTGGATCACGCAGCATCGGTACGATGTGCCGCTCCATCTGACCGACATGATCTTCGCTAGGCAGCCCTACGACGCCTTCGAGATCATCGGCGGGTTCTTCAGAGGCGAGTATGAGTCTAACAAGCTGCAGGTCGCCCGCTATGAGGAGGAACGTGCACAAGGGAAACGCATCCCTATCGTCGGGTCGAGCGACTCCCACGGCACGGAGCAGTCCGACCTCTTCGGCTGGTACTACACGATCGTATTCTCTCCGACACCCGATCTGCCCGACATCATCGGCGGGATCAAGGGACTTAACTCGGTCGCTGTCGAAGCTATTACAGGCGAATCGCCCCGCGCGTTCGGTCCGTTCCGGCTCGTGAAGTGCGTGCAGTACCTGCTGCGCGAGGTCTTTCCCATCCACGACGAACTCTGCGTGGAGGAGGGGCGTTTGATGCTGGCTCACGCCGCCGGAGACTTGGACGCAACCGAGATGCTGGGCAGGCTTCAGGGGCGCGTCCGGCGGCTGTACGATGATATCTGGGGCGTCAAATGACGCTCACCGCCGTCATCATCCTCTGTATCTCAGCCACTGTACACGCCGCGTGGAACTTTGTCGGAAAGAAGGGCAACTGCTCGCCCGCTTCGTTCCTGCTGGCAACGATCCTCGGGTGCGCATGCCTCTCACCGGTAGCGATCCTCAGTCCGGGGATCGTGGCCGCCTTCTCGCCCGAGGTGTGGGCGCTCCTGGTGATCACAGGTTTCTTCCAGGCCATCTACTACGTGGGACTTGCGGGCGCGTATCGGACCGGCGACATGTCCATCGCCTACCCGCTCGCGCGATCGGCCCCGGTGCTGATGGTCGCGGGCATCAACCTCCTCATCGGCCGGGGACACGAGCTGACTCTCCTCTCCGTAGTGGGCATGATGCTCATCGCTACCGGTGGACTGGTTCTTCCCATACGGAGCATGAGCGAGTGGAAGCCGCGGGACCTGCTGCACCTCTCCGGGCTGATGGCGATGGTAGCTGCGATCGGCACATGCGGCTATTCGATGGTGGACGACCATGCTCTCAGGATTCTGCGCTCGATGTCGGATATCTCCGCGGGGAGAACGATGCTTACCCTCAACTACGCGCTCATCGAGGGACTCTCCGCGACGTTCTGGCTTGTAGTCTTCGTCCTGACCACCAGGAGCGGCCGGGCATCATTCGCAGACACGGTCAGATTCCAGGCGCGCGACTCCCTGCTCGCGGGCATCGGCATCTACCTCGCCTACTCGATGGTACTGATCGCGATGGGTTTCGTCGCGAACGTGAGCTACGTGGTCGCGTTCCGGCAGTTGAGCATTCCGTTGGGCGCCATGTTCGGAGTCCTGCTGCTGAAGGAGCCGCACTATCCGGCGAAGATGCTCGGCGTCGCGGCGATGTTCGTCGGCCTGGTGCTAGTGGCGGTCGGCTAGTCGGCTGCTCGGCGGATGAGAGCCTTCACCCGCGGGTACTGCTTGACGAGCGCCCTGCCCTTCTCCTCACCCAGGACGCTCACGGCAGTCGAGAGGCCGTCGGACAGCATGCCGGTCGGGGCGATGATCGTCACCGCGATGCGGTCGGTCAGCCCGAGGCCGGTCCGCGGATCGACGATATGGGAGTACCGCTTTCCACCGATCTCCACGAACTGCTCAGTATCGCCGGATGATGAGACGGCGAGATTCGACAACACTAATCGCCGATCTGAATCAGGTCCTACAATGATCTCCCAGCCAGACTTGCCGGGCGGAGAGCCACTGGCCACAATGTCGCCGCCCATCTCGACGAGCGCGCTCGTGATACCGTGCTCCTTGAGAACGCGGACTGCCTCTTCGCACGCATATCCCTTGGCGATGCCACCGAGATCGAGTTGCATCCCCGGGGTTTCCAGCCGGACCGTTCTGGCCTTCGGATCGATGATCACCTTCCGCCAGCCGACCAGCTCCCGACCGGCGTCGATCTCCGACTGCTCAGGAAGCTTGCCCGACTTGCGTGCCGTCCTCCAGAGCTTGACGAGCAGGCCGACGGTGATGTCGAAAGCACCGTCCGAGCGGCGGGAGAGGTCCTGCGACTTGCGGAGGATGTAGTACAACTCGGGGCTGACTCGAACCGGCTGGGGGGAGAGCCGATTGATCTCACTGTCCAGGCGGTAGTCGCTCATGACTTGTTCGAGGCAGGCGATCCGATCGAACGCGGCCCGTGCGGCATCCAGGGCATGCTGCTCATCAGGCGCATACATGACGATCCGAGCCCGAACGCCCATCGCCATCTCGGAGTACTCGAAGCGTTGAGGGGCGGAGTCAACCGCTGAGGCCAGGATCAGCATCACGAGAAGCGCGCGCGCTATCAACAAGCTATCCCTTGTAGGTTCGTGCCGCCTCCAGCACAACCTGCGGATCGTCCGATGCAAACGAGTCAATCCCCAGGTCCATCAGCCGGTGGTAGACCGCCACATCCGCGACTCTCCACGGGAGCGACTGGAAGACGATCCCCCGTGACTTGATCTCCGCGCAGGCGTCACGCAGGAATGGCGACGACGGGCTGAACGGCTCGTCCGCGCTGAGGTCGTCAATCAGGTTCACGTGTATCTGAAGCTGCGTGATGGACTTGAACTCCACAGCCCTCAGCTCCTGAAGCCGCTCGCGCAGACGTTCCTCTGTGCCACCCATCCAGAGCAGGGTCTCGCTCTCCGGAGCAAGCTCTTTCCACTCGACGTGATGCGCGTAGACAGTGGATGCGAGTATCGTCTGACCGATGATGCCGTGCTGTCGCGCAAGTGACGCCAGATCAGAGAGCGACAGATCCTTGAAGTCGAGAATGAGCTGACAACCTGGACGCTCCCGCAGCGCTTCGAAGACATCTGTGATCTTCGGTATCCGCTGTCCCGCGAACTCCGGTCCCTTGTACGAGCCGACATCGAGTCCGCGAATCTGTTCCCAGGTGAAGTTCCCAATGCTGAGTTCGCGCATCTCCGCGGGGGCTCCAGGCGCTAACCTGGTGAAGTCGTTATCGTGGAAGGCAACCAGCACGCCGTCCTTTGTCACACGGACGTCGGCTTCAGGAATGAATCCCATCTCCCAGCCGAGCTTGAACGACTCCAGCGTGTTTTCCGGGCCCAGGTTGCCCGCTCCCCTGTGCGACTGAATAATCATGTCCCCCCGCCTGTGCTAATGACTCACAGACTGCTGGGGAGGGAGTTGAACTCCCTCCCCAGCATCCACTACTGCTCACTGTCTGCCCTTCACTTCTCGCTACACCCTCTTCCACTGGTCGCGCAGGAATCTAACGCACTTCGGAATCTCGACGTCACGGTCGCCGATGACTCCGCACTCAAAGCTGCAGAAGTCCTGGTAGCCGATCATCTTAAGACCCCTGAAGCCGTTGGTGTAGTCGCGCTCGTCCTGACCGGGAAGGTTGCGCTTGATCGAGGCCAGGTGCACATGATGGAGATAGTTCTCGGCGGAGATGAACGCGCCCATGTCGCTCGTCTCCTCTATGTACATGTGGTAGAAGTCCCCCATAGCGCACACGCCCGGATGGTTCGCATCGCGGCAGATCGAGGCCGCGTCCGCGAGCATTCGGACGAGCCACGTCTCATTGCGATTCAACGGCTCGAGCAGCACCCGCGTACCGCACTTGACGGCGTATTCCCCCAGCTCAGGAAGCTGATCGAGCAGGACCTTGCGCGCGTCAACATGGTTCAGCTTCGTCTGGCCGTTGAACGCCGGGACGAAGATCAGGCCGGTCGAGCCGAGTTCGCCGGCGGCGATCAGGATGTCCTTCATCGAGGACACGCACGTTCGCCGAACGGACTCGTCATCGCTCGAAAGGGCTCCGTCGAACCCGGCGCAGATCGCGCTGACAGTCACCCTCGAGTTCGCGAGCGCGGCCTTGATCTCCGGCACCCGCTCTGCAAGGCCTCGTCCGCCGAGTTCGAGGCCCTCTATCCCCCACTTGTCCATCTTTGCAAGACGCTCGGGCAGGCTTTCGCCGGGGATGATCCGCTCCTGGCTGGATATGCGGAGCTTAGCAGAAGGTTTCCTCTCCTTGGCTGCACCGGCCGGCAGTCCGGACGAGAGCGCAACTCCCCCTAGCGTACCTGTGATAAGCAGTTCGCGACGGCTCATTTTCATGATCTACTCCTTGGAAACGTAGGAGGGATTCTGCGTCGGCGAATGACGGCGCTAATCCCGAAGTCGGGGTTACCGGACGAAAAGCCCGTCCGGCAACCCCCTCCTACACAGACAGAACTAGATGAACGGCGTCTTGCCGGGAACAGCCACCGGCGGCACCGCAATCGGCCCGAACTCCAGGTTCACCGGCATCAGATTCTCCTGTGAGTTCAGCGCCTGCTCCCAGGTGATCTCCTGCCCTGTATACGCCGACATTCGGCCCATGATGGCGGTGAGCACGCTCTCAGCGATCCGCTTGGCCTCGTTCAGCGGCCTGCCGGCGCGAATGCTCGCTATGAGATCTGCGTGCTCCTGGACCCCCGCGCTGGGACTGGGGCCGTCGTACTTCCATTTGGTCTCGCCGTCGATCCACCCGGCGCAGTTCGACGTACCCTTTGTGCCGACAACTCGCTCGGAGACGTTAGTGGCGCATCCGTCGATCTGGCGGCACATGCTCATCAGACGCGCGCCCTTGTCGTAGAAGTACTCGACGGCGAAATGATCAAATATGTGCCCGTAAGCCGGATCGGTTCGAACCTGGCGCCCTCCCATACCTACGCATTTGACCGGATGGTCTCCGACCGCCCAGTTGATAACGTCAATGTTGTGCACGTGCTGCTCACAGATATGATCCCCCGAGAGCCATGTGAAGTACAGCCAGTTGCGAATCTGCCACTCCATGTCCGTCCATTCGGGCTTGCGCCCGTGATTCCACAGCCCGCCCTGGCTCCAGTAGCACTGCGCGGCCACGATATCCCCGATTGCCCCACCATGGATTCGTTTCATCGTCTCGACGTAGGGGAACTGGTGTCGGCGCTGAGTGCCGGCCACGATGCCGAGCTTCTTCGCTCGGGCCAGCATTCCGTACTTGATCACTTTGCGAACACCGGGCGCATCGACCGCGACCGGCTTCTCCATGAAGACGTGCTTGCCGGCCTTGACGGCGGCCTCGAAGTGTGTCGGCCGGAAGCCAGGCGGGGTGGCCAGAATCACCATATCCACGCCGCTGTCGATGACCTTCTGATAGGCACTGAAGCCAGTGAAGCACCGCTCACGGCTGAGATCGACCTTGTCCTTGAGGTTCGCGTCACCGGTGAGACCATTGTAGCAGCCATCAAGCCGATCCTGAAAGAGGTCTCCCAGCGCGTAAATCTTGACGCCTTGGGAGCTTGCAATGCAGTCACGGGCGGCACCCGATCCTCGTCCGCCGCAGCCGATCACCCCGACCTTGATGACGTCCGATCCGGCGGCCCATGCTCCCTGACCGATCGGAAGCGCGCCCGCCGTCAGAAGCGCCGCCGAAGCGACCGACGACTTGAGGAAATCCCTGCGAGATACTACCTTGTCTTGTCTCTCCATCTACCTATCCTTTCGCAAACGGTTTTCAGATCTCGGCTCTCAGTTATCGGTCTGCAGGTCCCGCTCCGCGAACGGACAACCGACGACCGAGTACTCATAGCTAGACAAACGGTGTCTTCCCGGGAATCGCCACCGGCGCCGTTGGAAGTGAACCGAACTCGAGCTTCTCCGGGAGGAGGTTCTCTTGTGAGTTCATCGCCTGATCCCAGGTTATCTCCTGACCGGTATATGCCGACATGCGGCCCATGATGGCGGTCAGGCTGCTCTCCGCGATCTGCCGGGCCTCGTTCAGAGGTCTGCCCTCGCGGATACTGTTGATGAGATCGGTATGCTCCTGAACGTACGGGCTCGGAACGTCGCCATCGAACTTCCATTCGTTGGCACCCTGGATGAGCCCGCAGCAGTTCGAAGAACCCTTCGTGCCGACGACTCGCTCCGACACGTTGTTCGCGCAACCGTCTGTCTGCCTGCACATACTCATCATGCGGATACCTTCAGGGTACTCGTACTCCACCGTGAAGTGATCGTATATGTGCCCGTAAGCCGGGTCTGTGCGGACCTGTCGTCCACCCAGAGCCAGGCACCTCACCGGATGACCCCGCAGCACCCAGTTCATCACATCAAGGTTGTGGACGTGCTGCTCGACGATATGATCGCCGGAGAGCCACGTGAAGTAGAGCCAGTTCCTGCACTGCCACTCCATATCGGTCCACTCCGGCTTCCGACCGTGATTCCACAGCTCACCGGTGTTGTAGTAACACTGCGCGGACAGGATGTCGCCCACGGCTCCCTCGTGAATCCGCTTTACCGTAGCAACGTAGTTCGCTTGGTGGCGCTTGATCGTGCCGGTGACTACTCCGAGCTTCTTCTTCGCAGCCAGCTCGCCGGCTTGCAGGATGGCCCTGACTCCCGGCGCATCGACCGCGACTGGCTTCTCCATGAACACGTGTTTGCCGGCCTCGACAGCAGCCTTGAAGTGCGCGGGTCGGAATCCCGGCGGTGTGGCCAGGATCACCATGTCAACGCCGCTCTCGATCACGCCCTTGTAGTTGTCGAACCCTGTGAAGCAACGGTTCGGGGCAACATCAACATTTGCCTTGAGTTCGTCGTTGCCCTTGAGCCTCTCGAGGCAGCTCTCCAACCGATCGCCAAAGGCATCCCCCAGCGCGACGATCTTGATACCGGGGGCGCTACGTATCGCGTCGCCCGCTGCGCCCGTGCCTCGCCCTCCGCATCCGATCAGTCCGACCTTGATCTCGTCTGAGCCCGCCGCAAAGACCCCACTCACGGACGACAAGCTTGCCGCCCCCAGAACCGCCGCCGATGCAGCGGAGGTCTTCAGGAAGTCCCCGCGCGACAAAATTGAATCATTCTCTGCCATATCAACATCCTTTCGCATTTGCGATCGATACATGACGAACACAGAAGGCTTCCAGCACTTGGGAACCGGCCTTCCGCGCTTCCGGACACATACTGCAGCCGGTTGCACCGGAGAGGCTACTGCTCACAGATCACGCGGAAACCTACGAACTGCGCGTCGGAGAGCCACCATCTGCTCTTGGGGTCCTGCGGGTCATTTGCGGACCAGGAAGGCTCTTGATACCTCCTCTTCGAGGGAACCGTATCCTTCGCGAAGTCTTCGAAACTCCCTCCACACACTACCGGCTTCCCATCGAGTCCGACGCACCACTCGGCGACGTTCCCAAGCATATCGAAGATTCCCCACGCATTCGGTTTCTTCTTCCCCACAGGTTGGGTCTTTTCCTGCCAGAACCAGGCGTACTGGGCGAGTTCCTTCTCACCCGGCAGAGGCTTGCAGGCCGTGCAGGCATACTCCCACTCAGCTTCGGTCGGCAAGCGATACTTCTTGCCCGTCTTGAGCGACAGCCACTTGCAGTACTGTTCAGCGCCGTAGTACGACATGTTGATCGCCGGATACCCCTTGTGACCGTAACCTCGATCCGCCGCGCCGTAGGGTTTGCTGGGATGAGACACCGCATCCGAGCCGCCGGGCGCGGGCGATTGCGGCTCGTCGAACTTGAAGACGAACACATCGTACTCGTCCCAGGTCACCTCGGTCCTGCCGACGTAGAGCGGCTTGATCTTGACCTTCTTCGTCGCGCCTTCCTTCGCAGGGTCCGCCACGGCTATTACACCAGCCGGAATCGGGATCATGTCGAACTTCACGAGGGTGCCGGATATCTGCTCTGAGAACGGAGCGGGTTTCTTCGGCGGGGTCGGCTGGACTGTCTCGGAAGCGGCGGAGAGCGAGGAGATAACAAGAACGGTCAGTGCGGCGATATGGCTCAATCTGAGTGTCATGATGCCTCCAGAGATGCGCGGTCTGAGCGCGTCTGCACACGTATTCATACGCTGGAAACGGTTGGATTGTTGCCTTCCGAATGCTTCCATTATGCCAGAACGAGCTCCCAGAGGCAAGGGGCTCAGGCTTTGATTCCGCTCATCACTATGCCCTTGATGAAGTACCTCTGCGCGGCGATGAACAGGATTATGCACGGAGTGATGTGAATCAGCGATGCGGCCATCAAGAGCTCCAACTGACCACCGTACATGTCCTGGAACATTCGCAGTCCGATCGAGACGGTGTACTTATCCATAGTGTGAAGATAGATCAGCGGCCCCATGAACTCGTCCCAGTGACTGATGAACGAGAAGATCACGACGGTCGTGAGGGCCGGCTTCGAGAGCGGCAGGATGATGCGCCACCATATGCCGAAGTACGAGCAGCCGTCAATCATCGCCGCCTCATCAAGGTCGCGAGGGATTGTCATGAAGAACTGGCGCAGCAGGAAGATGGTGAACGCCCCTCCGCCGAAGTAGGCAGGCACGATGAGCGGGGCGAAGGTATCCACCAGCCGGAACTCACGCCAGATCAGGAACGTCGGGATCATCGTCACCTGGCCGGGAAGCATCATTGTTCCCAGAAGCAAGTAGAACAGTGCCGTCCGGCCCCTGAAGTCGAACCGCGCGAACCCGTATGCGACGAGCGAGGCGGAGAAGAGTTGGCCGACAAGGCACATCAACGTGACGAAGACGGTGTTTCTCAGGAACCGAAAGAACGGCAGGACGGTCCACGCCTGTGCGAAGTTCTCCCACATGATCGGTTTCGGTATCCACTCGACCGGTACGGCATAGACCTGCGCTGGAGCCTTCAGCGCAGTGCTGACGGTCCACAGGAACGGGATGCTGACGATCGCGGCGCCGACGATCAGAAGCACATATGTGAATGCTTTTCCAGCGAGTCTACTTGTCGGCATCTTCTCTCCGCGGTATCGCCAACACTGAGTGCGAGCAGGGGTAGGATTTCACTTGGCATCTCCCTCGTAGTGAACCCATTTCGTCGAGTGCCTGAACTGGATCAGCGTGAACGTAAAGAGAATGACGAACAGCACCCAGGCGAGCGCGGCTGCGTAGCCCATGTGGAACTGCTCGAAAGCGTGCCGGTAGAGATAGAGCACGTAGAACAGCGTGGCATTGTTCGGTCCACCGCCCGTCATGACGTACGCCGCCGTAAAGACCTGGAACGCGCCGATGACGCCGAGCACCATGTTGAAGAAGATCGTCGGCGTCAGGAGCGGAAGCGTCACGTGCCGGAACTGAGCAATGGCCCCAGCCCCGTCGATCCGCGCGGCCTCGTAGAACTCATCCGCGATGCCCTGGAGCCCTGCCAGGAAGATGATCATCCTCCCGCCGCCGATCCCCCAGAGGCTCATTATGATGAACGCCGGAAGCGCCCACTCACTGGACTGAAGCCACCCGGGCGGGTTCGCGATCATCGGACGAAACGCCACGCCGATCCCATCGGCGCCGAACGTGGGCATCGGTACGTTCATCGTCAGGAAGTTGTTCAGGATGCCGCACTCGGGGTGAAAGACCCACATCCAGACCAGAGCCGACGCCACTGCCGGCGTCAACGCCGGGAGGTAGAACAGCGTCCTGAAGATCGCGACTCCTCTCACTTTCTGATTGAGCAGCACGGCCAGGAGCAGGGAGCCCGTCAGTCCCATCGGCACGGAGAACAGGACGTAGAGCGCAGTGTTGGTCAGCGACTTGAAGAAGACCTCCTGCTCGCTGCCGAGGAACATACGGTTATAGTTGCCCAGACCGACGAAGGCCACCCGCTGAAGGTCGTACTTGCAGAAGCTGAGCACCAGCGACGCGAGCATCGGGCCGCCCGTGAAGATGACGAACCCTAGAAGCCAAGGGCAGATGAACAGGAACCCCCAGAAGGAAGCACGATGAGTTAGCGGCTTGCGGTTGATCATGTCGGTGCCAAATCCGAGACTCGAAATCCGAAGCACGGAACATAAGTCAATGAGGCAGAAAGGCAAGCGGCAAACTCGTCTACATCATTTCCGCTTCTTGGACATTCGAATCCGTATCGAACTTCGAGCCTCGAGTTTCGTGCCTTCCCCTCACCAGTCTTCTTCATTCAGCGCCCGCTCAATTCTCGGTTTCATGAAGGCAACCGCTTCCTTGGCGTCGAGTTCGCCGGTCCACATCCGGCTCAGGCCGACATTCAGCTCGGTCGTCCACTGAATGAACTTCTCGTTGATCGGCGGGCGCTTCCCGTAATCCATCTCGCCACGGAAAACGTCGGTGTGGTAAGGCGGCGTGTACGCCTTCAGGTATTCGGGATCGTCGTAGACGCTCCTATGGGTCGTGATCCAGCGGCGGAGCTTTCCGCAGATGAACATCTCTGACTTCGCCGATGTCACGTACTTGATGAACTCGTATGCCTCGCGGGGATGCTTGCACTCGACGTAGGTGGTCATCACATTGCCCTTGAGCGGTGTGAACCGCCCGGCGGGACCCGCGGGGACCGGGGCGATATCCCACCTGAAACCCTTCGCGTTCTTCAGAATGACCGGCGTCTGACCCGACCAGCCGAAGTACATGGCGACGCGGCCGGAGTTGAAGTTGAACGCCGACATCGCACCCTCGGCGGGCGTCGGGTTGACGCGCCACTTCCAGCGGAGGTCCTTCATGAACTGGAGCGCGCGGATAGACTCCGGCGAGTCGAGGACGCAGCGCTTGTAGTCCGGGCTGACCAGTTCGCCGCCGAACGACCAGATGACGGTCCAGTGATGCGGCATCAGAGTGCCGTACTGGATGGTCCGGCCGTTCGCATCCCGCTTCGTGAGCTTCTTCGCGGCGTCGAGGTACTCGGTCCAGGTCCACTTGCCGGACTTGTACTGCTCATAGGGATCGGGGATGCCTGCGTCGTCGAAAAGGGTCTTGTTGTAGTAGAGTATCTGGCCGCCGAACGCGATGTTCAGCCCATAGAGCTTGCCGTCGTAGGAGCACTCGTCAATCGCCTGCGGGAAGAAATCGTTGATGTCAAACGTCGGGTCGTTCTTGTAGAACTCGTCTATCGGCCGGAAGTAGCCTTTGCGGACGAGCGCCGGGAAGTAGTGCAGCTCGACCTTCATGACGTCGGGCGCGGTCCGACTGGCGAGCATGATCTGCTGCTTCTGATGGTAGGCTGAGTCCGGCACAGCGAACAGCTTCACCTTGATGCTCGGGTTCTGCTTCTCGAACTCGTCGATGATCTGCTGCTCGACCTTGAGGTGCTGGGCGTTCCCCCATGCCATGTAGGTGATGGTGACTGGCCCCTTCTCACGGCGCGCGCATCCACTCAGGAGTACGGCTAGAACGACAGCAATCAGAAGATGGATTCGTGCGCGGGTCAACTTACCCTCTGGCGGAAACTGGACGCCGGATACTCGATTCCGGGCGCCGGATTCCGGATTTCGGACTGCCCCTTGCGAGGACGTGAGGAAGTATTACTCACCGCCCGAGCCTTTTCCTTCGTATGTCTCCTGCCGCTGCTCTTTCGAGTTGATCGGCTCGAAGCGCACTGACTCGGGACTCGGCAGCCGGTCCAGCCTGCCGACGCTCGCACTCCGCGATCAGATAGTTGGCTGGCGGTATCTCTGAGAGGACCCCGCCGGCGACTCGTCCTACTCGTAGATGCCGTACTTCCAAGCCGCGTCGTAGCAGGCGACGATGTTCGCGGGCGGGACGTTCGACTGGACGTTGTGGATCTGGTTGAAGACGAACCCGCCGCCGGGCGCGAAGATCTCGATGCGCTCCCTGACGTGCCGGTCGATCTCCTCCGGAGTCGCGTTCGGAAGCACCGACTGGGTGTCGCATCCCCCACCCCAGAACGTCAGCTTGTCGCCGAACTCCTGCTTCAGGCGGCGAGGGTCCATCCCAGCGGCGGAGGTCTGGACCGGGTTGAGAGCCTCGACCCCCTCATCCACCAGGTCGCCCATGATGTCGTAGCACGACCCGCATGCGTGGAGGAAGACGTGCACGTCCGATTGCTCGCGGATGTAGTGGTATTGGACCGCGTGCCGGGGCTTCACGACCCGCCGATAGAGGTCGGGCGAGAGCATGGTCGCAGTCTGCGTGCCGAGATCGTCGCCCATCTGGATGAGCTGGACGTACGGCCCGATCGCCCGCAGGTAGATGCGCAGGTCCTCCATATAGACCTCCACCATCTTGTCGAGCGCGTACTCGACGAGTGGCGTGTTGAGCGCCATCTCCATCATGAACCGCTCCCATCCGAAGGCGTTCTGACCGCCCTCCAGGATGTTTCCGCCGAAGCCGAACATGATCGCATAGTCGGTGTTCTCATAGAGCCACTTCGTCCGCTCGATGAGCGCCGTCAGGCTCTTCGGATCGGCGGGCCGTACATCCAGTAAGCGATCTACGTCCGCGAGAGTCACCGCCTCCGCGAGCGGATTGTGGCACGGCTCGAAGTAGAGGCATCCCTCCGGCATGCGCTGGATCGCGTTGCCCATGGCATTCCGGATCACTAGGCCGCCCTCGACCGGCTCCGGGCTGAACCAGACGGGCACCTTCGCCGGTGAGCCGTCGGGGAGTGTCCAGTCCTTCCACTCCTGCGGGAAGCGCCCGAGCATGTTGAGCGTGTCGAGCACGTCGACGTGGAAACGGTCGAGGACCGGCTGCTCGGGGAGCGCGAGCTGCTGCATGGTATCGTAGACGCGGGTCTCGCCGCCGGTGATGCCGAGGTGTGCCTTCAGCTTGTTGTACGCGATCGCCATGATGCCTGTCGAGCGCATCCCGCCAAAATCAATCGGCACGCGGTCAGGCTCCTTGTGGGCGAGGGTGGTGAGTATGCGTTCACGTGAGGTCATGGGCTATCATCCTTTCCCAAATGGTCGGACGGGTCAGACCTGTCGGACGCCGAAGAACCTCTGCACATCCTCTATCCGCACCGTCACCGGGCACTGGGGGAGGAAGCGGATGAACTCCCGGCCGTAAGGCTTCTTCACCAAGCGCGAGTCGAGGATCGCGACGACACCGCGGTCGGTCTTCGTGCGGATGAGGCGTCCGAAGCCCTGCTTCAACCGGATCTGCGCCTGAGGCATCGAGTAGTCGCGGAACCAATCTCCCCCTGATGCGGTGATAGCGTCGGTGCGCGCCTTGTTTACCGGGCTATCCGGCACGGCGAACGGGAGCTTGTCTATCACGACGATGCTGAGCGCCTCACCCCGGATGTCCACGCCCTCCCAGAAGCTGTGTACGCCAAACAGACAGGCCTGTTCCTGCTCCAGGAACGCCTGAACCAGCGCCTCGTTGGACATGTCACCCTGTTTCATCGTCGTATACGGCAGGCGACCGAAGAGCACGTCGTAGACGGCATTCATCATGCGGTACGAGGTGAAGAGCAGGAACGCCCGCCCGCCGGACGCCTTCACGAGTTCCTCGATCTCACCGGCGACAGCCTCGGTATAGTACGAGTTCTCGGAAGGGAAGTCCAGGTGCCTCGGGACGTAGAGCATGCACTGCGTCTGGAAGTCGAACGGCGAGTCCTGTGCGGCCTCGACGCACTCAGGCACACCGAGACGTCCGCGGAGGTAGCTGAACGTCCCGGAGTTGGTGAGCGTCGCCGAAGTCAGGACGACGCTGTCAATCTCCTTCCACAGGGTCCGGCGCAGGATGTCTGCGACCGATAGCGGGGAGTATCGCAGGAAGCAGAGCTGGGTCTTGCCGTTCGTCCGCTCGCCCCATTTGAAGTACCCTGCCTCGGTGCCGAAGAAGAGCGTGGTCATCTCCTCCTTGAGCCGCATCGCCATCCGGCGCAGGCCTGAGAGCCGGTCCTCGAGTTCGGGCTTGCCCGTCGTGTCCTGCTCCGATAACTCACGGTTGAGTCCGTCGAGCATCGCGCACATCATCTTCACGGTCTCTTCGACCTGCGACGCGGTATTTCCCCGGCAGACCTCGTGCAGAAAGAACTCCTGCTTGGGGCTGTGGGCGAATGTCTCGAATAGCGCGGAGTTCATCTCGTCGAGCATCTGAATCCTGCCGGCATCAAGGCCGATCCCCTTTACGCGACGAATCCTCCTGAGCAGGCTGGGAACCCGGAAACTCCCACACTCGATGCCGAACGCCTTCGTCGCGACATCCTCCAGGTGGTG
Organism: Armatimonadota bacterium; assembly: GCA_017993055.1. Classification (NCBI taxonomy): domain Bacteria; kingdom Bacillati; phylum Armatimonadota; species Armatimonadota bacterium. Next base: position 78,287 of record JAGONM010000006.1, on the reverse strand, counting down.
TGCCTCGTCGAAGATCACGGCATCGTAGCTCGGCAGTACGCCGGAGTTCGGGTCCGAGATCCGAATGGCCAGGTCGGAGAAGAACAGCGAGTGGTTGGTAACGACGATGTCGGCGTCCTGCGCCTCACGTCGCATCCTGTAGTAGAAGCACTTGCCGACGAAGCGGCACTGCTGGTTGTGGCAGGTATCCTGGTTCGAGCAGATGTCCGACCAGTCCGAGAAGCTGAAATCGAGTTCGGCCACATCGCCGGTATCGGTCTCGTTCGCCCACTTCTGAAGCTTCGGCAGATTCGGGTCGCCGATCAGAGATAGCTGGCCCAGTTCGGCGTCGAGGTTGTTCAGACAGAGGTAGTTGCCCCTGCCCTTTGCGACGACAGCCCTGAACTTGCGGTCGGGGAAGACGCTGTGCAGAAACGGAATGTCCTTGGTGAGGAGCTGGCTCTGAAGATAGATCGTATGCGTCGAGACGATCACTTTTTTGCCGGAGAGGGCATACTCGATAGCAGGGAGCAGATAGGCCATGCTCTTGCCGACGCCGGTTCCAGCCTCGGCAAGGCAGTGGCGCTTCGAGCCGAGGGCGCGGGCTATAGCGAGCGCCACCTCGATCTGCTGCGGCCGGAACTCGTACCCCGGCATCTGTTCGGCAATCTGTCCGCGAGGGCCAAGCGCCCGTTCCAGGTCCATCCGACATCCTCGAACAAGTGTTCTGACCGCATCATTATACGGAAACAGGCGATCCGGCGCAAGGAATAAGCCCCGAAGCGAGCGCTCCGGGGCCTGCCATCCAGACGTATTCGGGTCTGCGACCCGGGTTAGTCTCCTGTATTGCCAAACTGCCGATCCACATAGACGGCTCCGTCCATGAACGCCCAAGCTAGGCGACCGCGATCCGGACAGAGCACCCGCATGACATTCTCAGTCTTGCCGGGCCTCAGATTCGCCGGGGTCGGCGGTACGACATGAAGAACGTTCGCTATGACAGCCACGCCATTCCTCTGCGACAGGGACTGAAGACTGGAATACAGGTTCTCGGCAGCAGATTTCGCCGCCGAACCGGTATACAGGCTCATCGCATCGCTCGATCTCCCGTTCGAGTTTTCCGTCGGTATGAAGACGAGTTTCGAAAGCGGCCTATTCTTCACCCGGTAGCGAATCAGCAGAGTAACGGGCGCAGGATAAACGCTGGAACTGCTGATGCCCGGGACTGCGATATGCACCGGGCTCTGCCCGCGAACATCGCCGGCCCAGACCGCCCCGCGAAGATCACCGTCATCCAATCCGAAGTTATCGGGCGGAAGCACGTAGACCGTACAGGCAATCCTATCAACCTTGTTCTCGATCTCGGGCAACGCCTTGTTGTTGATCTCAAGCACCACTTCGTAGTAGACGCTACCCGGGCCGAACTCCCTGGCTTCGAGCGAGACCCACAGTTTGTTGCCCCAAGTCCTTCGAGACAGCCACTCTTCCTTGTCATTGACCCGTTCGGTCCAAGCGAAGTTCAGCTGGCCCAAGACGCTCAGCAACGGATTCTTCCCGTCCACGACACTCGAGATGCTTAGCGCCATGACGGCCAGTACCGCCCCCGCAGCCGCAATCGCGACTGCGCGGACCGGGATGAGGCGACGGAACAGCAAGTCCCTGGCAGCACCGGCGAAGCCGTATCCAGCAGGCTTCCTCTGCTCATGCTGAAGTCGGGCCGCCCTCATCACCACGTCGTGGCGGAAACTCGAGGGAGGCTGGACCTCGGGCAGTGCACCGATCGCATCCCAGGTTTTCAGAAACGACTTGAGATCCGTCCTGCAGGCACGGCACTGATCGATGTGTGATCGCACGGTGACGGTCAAAGCGTAGTCTATACTGCCTTCCACATACTCCGAGAACAACTCTCTTGCTCTTTCACACTTCATGGAAAGCCCACTCCCTACTACCAGGATAGCGCCATCGCAAGCGCGGCACTTGCGCACACATCTGAATCCCTGCAACCGAACATGCGGTGAACTCCAGACAGTCTACATTGTGTTCGACGGCACTGGAGGTCGAGAAGTTCCCGCACCGGTCTCAATCGTTATCATGCACTGGATCTGTTGAGGCCCATACCTGCAACCGATCGCAGTCAGTACTCCGGGCCCGAGTACCTTGTGCAAGTCCATCTGCCATCCTCGAACAAGCGTTCTGAAGCTGCTGTCATGCGGGCGAGCTTAGGGCACGCGCAAGGCTCGGTGGGGCACAAATGCAGGAGCCCCGGAAGCGATTCCGGGGCTCTCTAATATCACACGCAATTCGCCCGATCTGGCGGCTACTCCGCCTCGACTCGAAACTCCTTGTCAACATACACCGCACCGTCTATCACCGCCCACGTCAGGTCGAGCGGGGTCAGCATCGTGCGCAGAACATCCTCAGTGGTCCCAGAGATGATACTCATGGGGGTCGGCTGTTTATGCAGAGTCCCGTTGGCGATGATCGCCAGACCCTTGCTCTGCGATACGCCCTGGAGCACGGCATAGAGATCGTTCTGCATCGGTCTGATCACCGGCCCAGTGAAACTCACGAAGGGGTCAGTGCATCCAGCAGGCGAACTGTCGGTCGGGACGAACACTATCTTCGCAAAGCTGATCTTCTCGAACCGATAGTTGATCAGCAGAGTTACCGGCATCGGATCGCCCTTGGAGTTGCTGATGCCCGGGACCGCAACGTGAACCGGACTGCTGCCCAGCACATTGCCCGACCAGACCGGGGCGCGCTGATCGGCAGACGCCACACCGAACCTGCCGGGAGGAAGAACGTAGACATCAGCCGCTATCCGGTTTGTGACCCGCCGCACAAGAGCTTTGTTGTTGATCTCCAGAACCAGTTCGTAGTAACTTCTGCCTTCGCCCAGATCCGTAGACCTTATGGAAGCCCACAGCGCGTTGCTGAGAATCTTCCGGGACTGCCATTCTTCCTTCGCGTATCTCTGCTCAGCCCCAGCAGGGAGGAGCGGCGAGAACCCGGATATCCTGCGGTTGTTCTCGTCAAGAAGCGGGGCGATGCGCGGGACCAGGTTTATCAGCACGGCTGCCAGAACGGCACCCGCAGCCGCAACCGCCAAGGCCCTGGTGGGAAGGAGCCTGCCGATTGAATAGTTCCAGTCAAGCCCGAACAGGCCGCGCCGCTGCTCCGACCTCCGCTCGTGCTGAAGTCGGGCAGCTCTCATGACTACATCGTGGCGGAAACTCGCGGGGGGTTCGATTTCCGGCAGGGCGGACATTGCGTCCCAGGTGCACTGAAAGGCGCGCAGATCCTCTCTGCACACATCGCACTGGTCCACATGAGTTCGTACGGTGGCAGTCAGAGCGTAGTCTATGCTGCCCTCCAGATACTCCGAAAACAACTCTCTGGCTCTCTCGCACTTCATGGAAATCCCTCTTCCCACCTGACGCATCGCCGTTGAAACCGTGGCAGGAAAAACGCAGCTGCATTCGGACCTGTTGACGGCGGATGCCGCCATCCTACACGTTTTCTTTCCACTTGCTTCGACGGCGCTAAAGGTCGAAAAGTTCCAGCACCGGCCCAAGTTTCTCCCTGAGCGAAAGCCTGGCTCGATTGAGCCGCGACTTGACGGTACCGATAGGCAACCCCATTATCTCGGCGATATCCTCGTACGATCTCCCCTGGGTATGATATAAGAGAACCATGGCCCGTTGATAATCAGGAAGCTGCTGGATCAGGGCATTCAGCGCTTCAGCACGCTCCATCTGCTCCAGTAGCTGCTCCGGGCCCGGCGACGAGTCTTCGATCTGGCGGGTCACCGTGCTTTCTTCCAGATCAATGTACTCGTCCAGGGGAACATTCAAGTGCGCTTTCGACCTTTTCCGCTCGTCCAGGTAGAGATTGGTCACGACGCGGAAGAGCCAAGTTGAAAAGTTGGCATCACCTCTGAATGTGTTTATGGAATTGAAGACCTTGACGAAGGCCTCGGAAGATATGTCGTTCGCATCGTCATAGTTGCCGGTCAGGCGGTAGGCGAAGCTGTACACCTGCTTCTCGTACAAGCGCACGAGTTCGTCGAAGGCGGACAGATCGCCCTGCTTGCACCTCTGGATTATCGCGCTTTCGTCTCGACGCACGTTCCTGACGTCCCCACGCGTCTGCACGAAGCCGCTTCTCAGTTCCTCGGCCCCATCCACGTCCGACCTCGGTTCCCCGACTCGTGGCCCGTGCGATTTGTGCCGGCAAGCGTCCCGACATGATGGGCGCCAACGCCTTACACAGTTTCCGCACGAGGCTTTCGGATTCCTTCCGACTGTGCGGAAGGACCCTCACTCTTCGGAGCCACGGTCAACCAGGTTGTGCCGAACGCCGGACTCGATCTCCGGAACCGGTCTCAGGAACTCATCTATTATTGCATCGAGGCGATTGCGACTCTCGGCCTCAAACCGAAAGGTGATCGCCGGTTCCGTCACGGAAGGTCTTGCGAGCGCCCAGCCTCCATTGAACTCGATTCTGACGCCGTCGAGTTTCGATACTCGCTCGGCGGGGAAGGCCGACGCGATGCGCTTGATCAGATCTTCCCGGTTGCCTGCGAACGACACCCTGATGTCCGGGGTGTTCTCGTAAGCCGGCACCTCATCGGCCAGGTCGGAGAGCGACCTGCCGGTGCGGGCCAGCATATTGGCCATCAGAAGCGCGGAGTAGATGCCGTCATCTCCTCCGCCGAGGTCTCGATAGAAGTAGTGGCCGCTGATCTCTGCGCCGAACAGCGCATTTTCTGAGATCATTCGGGCTCTGATGAAGGTGTGTCCGGACCGCTCGGCGAGAGGGATACCTCCGGCTTCGGCCACTGCTTCGGGAACGATGGATGAACACTTGAGATCGTAGACCACTTTCTCCCCGCGGTGAGCGGTGAGGAGGCTGCGGGCCATTATCACGATGGCCTTGTCGCCAGGAAGGAACCGGCCCCGGTCATCTACGAACGCAACGCGATCGCCGTCTCCGTCGAATGCAACTCCAACATCGGCTTTCGCACTACGAACGGTCCGGATCAAGCCGTCCAGGTTGCCCGGGTCGGCTGAGTTCGGATTCCGATTAGGAAAGATGCCATCAGGAGTGCAGTATAGCTCTTCGATATGGAATCCGAAACGCCGGAACAGATCCGGGGCCAGTTCCGAATTGCAGCCATTGCCACAGTCTATAACGATCTTGACAAGGTGCGCTTGCTGCTCCGCAGGGAGCACAGATGATATGAAACGCCGATATTCAGGTATGATTTCCAGAGCGCGTATGCTGCCCTGACCCTCACGGAACGCTCCCCGTTCGGCAAGGTCCCCCACCCTTCTCAGTTCATCTTCCGTGATCGGAAGCGGCCCCAGGACTATCTTGAGACCGTTGAACTCCGCAGGGTTGTGGGAGGCCGTCACCATCACTCCGGGCTCCAATCCGAGGCACCGCCTCGCGAAATAGAACACTGGAGTTGGGACTATTCCGATGTCAAGGACCTCTGCACCGCTCTCCACAAGGCCTTGCGAAACCTTCGCTTTGAGCGACGGAGTGCTCCTGCGAACGTCTCCACCTACTATGACGGACTTGCCTGCCAGTATTGTTCCCAGCGCGCGGCCAATTCTGTAGACAATCTCATCCGTCAGATCGTTGCCGTATACTCCCCGAATGTCGCAGGCCTTGAAGATGCCCATATCGCTCCCAGCCCATTATAGCATCGCAGGTGTTGCTCCACACCCTGTCCGATGTGCGGGTTTTGACGGCAAGGCGGCCACAGCAGACGGTCTGCGCGCAGGCCGCTGCAGTACCGAGGCGCAGAAGAACACAAAAAGAGAAGCCCCCACCCTTGGTGGAGGCTTCTCTTATACCAGCATCGCTTCGCGAATTATCGTCTGCGTCTGACTGCGAAACCGACCAGACCCAGGCCGCTCATAAGAGCAAGCAGGCTGGACGGCTCAGGGATCGGCGTGTAATCGTAGGTCACGCTGGCAGATGCGGATGCCAGTGTCTGGAACTGCAGAAGCAGGTTCCCGGCACCATAACCCGTCGAGGCGCCCTGTGCCTTGACCGGCAGGTTGATTAACCCCAGGCCGGTAAACAGGGCTTTGTCGGCGGCGGTCGAGGTCGTCGCCGAATCCGAGTCGTTCGCATTCAGGTTGTTGTAGGTCTTTCCTGACGTGCCACCGAAGTCAATCGTCCCGTCGAATGCCGTGACATTGTCGGTGGTTGACGCCAGCGGTATGGTTACAACCAGAGTGCTCAGATCCGGGCGCTGGAGAGTCAGCATTGCCGAGAGGTCCATGCCCACCGTCGCGGGGCTCGCGTCCATGCTCTCGAACTTGGCATTTCCCTCAACATGACCATTCAGGGTGAAACTGATGCTGTTCAGAGTGCCCAGAGAGGGATCGAACATCTGAAGGCCGATGCTGTTCGCCCAGTTAGTCGTGCTCAGTCCGATTGCATACGGACCGTATGACACTGTGGCCGCAGTCGCGCCGGTCGCGACCAATGCCACAAGCGCCAAAGCGATAAGAGCGTACTTCATACTTGTCCCCTTTCCTTTCCTAGATCTGTGCTTCCGGCTCATAACGGCACAGATTCATGGCAGAAGACTGGCGGCTGCTGAGACCATAGGCATACCTCCCGCACAACGGAGAGTACTGCGAGGAACTCGCCGGTCCCTGTCCCCAACTCGCCTCTCAACTTGCGCGAACAAGACATGAGGCGTATTCATGGTCCGATGACCAGGGAGACGAAACCTACCTTTTACGATTATAACACAAGAAGCCCGGATGTCAACCAAAACCGCAAAAACCGGTAATATTACCGGCTTTCCGGACGTGGCCAAGTAGAAGGAGAGGCGACCTCGGCTCGGTCTCAACCGGACAGGAACGTCGTTTCGCCATCCCAGGATTCGCCCGGAAACAGACTCGGCCGAGTCTCGATGGCGCCAGTCTCGACGCAGACCATTCGCAGATACTCGTCGTCGCCGAAGTCGGGCATGCGCCGGGACTTGGCGATCCAGGGATTCCAGACTACCACGTCCGGCATATTCCGCTTCTCGACGACGATCGTCCGGCCGCCGCATTCGTCCTCGACACGGAGGAGATCCGGGGCGTCGATGTACACCCTGTCGGTTTCCTGGTCGAACAGGACGGTATCCCGGTCCTCGACTGCGGACACATCGTCCAGCAACGAATCCGTGTAAGTGACACCACGAAGGCCGACGACGGCAGTCCTGCCGATATCAGCGACGCGGAAGTACGTGTGAAGCGCCGTCTGGAAGTCGAAGGGTTGGTCACCGGTATTTGTCACGCGCACTCCGACTGCGAGCACATTCGCGTCAAGCAGGACATTCATTCTTAGGACATACCGATGCGGCCAGATCGCGAGCGACACGTCGGTCTCGTTCATCTTCAACTCGACGGATACGACGCCGCTATCGAGCAGTTCGGTGCTGAGTAGTTGCCAAGCCGAAGTGCGGGCGAACCCGTGCTGCGGGAGCGGGCCTCTTCCTCCGAACTGCGGGAAGATGACCGGGATGCCTCCGCGGATTGGCTTGTCTTCGGCCCAATGGGACTCACGACTGAGAAACAGGAGTTCCTCGCCAGCGCGGTTCTTCCAGGAAGCGATGTGCGCACCGTGGAGATAGACCTCCGCGCTCGACCCGGATGCGTGGGTCAGCATGACCATCGGCAGACCGCCGTTCCCGGCGGAGATTCGTACGGACCCGGGGATGCCGAGTTCACCATTGAGATGCTTGGTCATTGTGTGATACCTCCGGATCCTGTCAGCCGGACTCCGCTTCTTCCTGTGCCCAGTTTCGAGCGCCTCTGATCGCCTTGTAGAGCCCAAGAACCTTGACAGCGAGTTCCTTGTGCCGCTTGAGGACGCCCTCCTGCTTGGACGCGACGTGGCGCACATCTTCGGCAAGCTGGTTCAGGAGGTCGGCGTACCTCCGCACGTCCTCGGGATGATTGTGCAGGAGCATCTTGATCTCCTCGGCGGCGTTCGATGCCATTTTCCAGGACGGGCCCTGCGGGATCTGCGCGCAGACGGCGATGACATCAACCAGGAACTGCCGGTACTCCTCCTCCCGCTTCTGCATCCGCGAGACCATGTAGAGCGCGTGATCGAGCAGTTGGTCGAACATATGCGGATCTGCCTCGACCGACTCGGGGTGGTCCTTCAGCGTGCCCTTGATGAAATCGACGCACCCACAGACGTCGCGGAACTTGGTGACGCCCTCCTCGGCCGCGGCATCGGACGAGACGAGCTGCATCCCACGGTAGGTCTCCTCGTAGCGCGCCTTGGGAAGCTCGATCACCCCGCCGTCCTCGAACATGATCAGAGGCGGCTCGTGGTGCCCGCGCTTCTCGATGTGCGCGGCGCCTTTGTCGACCATCTCGATGACCTTCTCGACGTGCGGCGACGGCGGAAGCCATCGCTTGTTGACGTCCAGGATCTCTTCGGGCGTTCGATCTGACATGACTGGCCTCCCTAAGGTCGTCTCACCGTGATTTCACGGAGGAGGATCGCTTTTCGAAGCTGACCATCGGACGTCTGATGCTTGAAGTGCGAGTAGGCGATCAGGAAGCTGTCCGGGCCGGTGGCGAGCAGGCTGGTGTAGCCGCATGTGTCGGCGCTGACGTTGTCGGACGTGACCGGCACCAAGTCAAACGGGTCGGTCCATTGCTGACCATTCCCGTCGGTGCAGAAGCGCACTTGGACGCCAGGGCGGCCGGATGCAAGCACAAGTACGCCGTTGTCGAGGCGCAGGAGCTTCGGGAGGACGCCGTTCGGAGCGAACGCTTTGGGCTTCGACCAGGTCTTGCCCATGTCCTTCGAGCGGCTGGAGTACATCGGGCCGATGCCTGCGCCGTCGGTCGTGCGCATGACGCAGAGGAGCGATCCGTCGGCCAGGATCTCGAAAGTCGGCTCCGTGAATCCGCCTCGCTTGTCCCCGACCGGATCGGCCTTCGGGTCCGGCTGGTACAGTATGCGTCCCTGGAGCTTCCAACTGCGCCCATCGTCGGTCGATCGATAGAAGAAGACGTTGCCCTTCGGATCGATCGTGCCGTCGCCGAGCAGACGGTAGCCGGGATAGATGCCGGCGAGAATCGATCCGTCGGATGCCAGGTGCAGATCGCCCCACCAGATGATCGGGAAGACGTCCCGGAGGCTGTATCTAAGCGACTGTGGATCGTCCACAACGGCATGCTCGGTGAACGCGTTCTCCACGCCCTTCTTCAGACGCCGGATGCGGATCGTCTGGAGCTTCGCTGGGAGGTCGGTCACGCGGTACATGACGTGCTTCTGGTTGCCGTAGTTACTGCTCAGCACGCCGACCGGCTCCGGAAGATGGAGATCGGCGACCTTGTACGGCTTCGGGGTCAGGACGCCAATGCGGTCGCCGTTCGGGAGGAGCAGGCCCGATACGCCCCACTTGCCAGTGTGCGGCGTCCAGGTCTTGCCCCGATCGTGCGAGGTCATCATGGGGCGTGGAGTGCCGTAGCTCTCGGCGGCATCGGGGGCGGCACTGTAGGTGAGGCAGAGCGTGCCGTCCGCCCACTCGCCGATGGAGGGAAACTGGTACCATCCCCAGCCGTACTCCTTGTCGGCGACCGCGATGACCTGCGGCTCGGCGAAGTCCGCCTTCACTGAAGGCTTGCCCTTGTACTCGGTCGAAAGTGCGCCGTATGCCTCGATCTTCTTCTCGTTCATAGTCGCCTCCGAGTTGCAGTCGGATTCCATGAGGCCCGCGATGATAACGGCCAATAGCGCGATCGACCACGCACATCGACTGTTGGCGAACAACGGGTGTTCCATAAGGTAAGAATAGCAGTGACGGCTACCGATGGTCAAGCAGGCGTCAATCAGCGGAGGGCTTCGTCATCTGCTGCAAGAGTTCGAGCCAGGCGACCATGACCGTATTGCCCCAGGAACCGGACTTGCGACATTCTTCGATCGTCTTGCCCCAGTAGAAGCCGATCCACCCAGCGGCATGGCCCTCGGACTTGGTGAGAAACTCCTGAAGCTCCATGACTGAGCAGTGCATCGGGAAGGTCTCCTCGATGACCACCGGCTTGCCGATGTCGAACGCCTTCAGGATGTCGAGCGACTCATGAAGCTTGGTGCTCTCGGGATAGATGTGGACGCTGAGGAAGTCGACCTCGGGAGCCACGGTCTTCGGTGCGAAACCGGACTCGGGATCGTCGCCCGGTTTGCAGGGGAGCAGACCGACGGTGATGAGGTGTCGCTTGTCATGCTTGCGGATAGCGGAGACCATGACCTTCAGCCACTCGCGCGAGATGTCGGTCCGCGGCCGATCGCGCCGGTCGAGGGAGATGAACTGGACGTAGTAGTAGACCTCGGCGAATGCCGCTCCGAGCCAGTCCTCACGGCGACCCGATGGAACGACAGGCTCGTTCATTATGTCGTAGCAGAAGACACCGGGGTGATCAGCGCACTTCTTCGCGACGGCCTCCCAGAAGACGGCCTGAGCGCGCCACCGGTCCTTCTCGGAGAGGCCGTCGTACCAGTCGGGGATGTGCTCCTTCTTGTAGCACGCGAGACCGGTGATGTCGAGGTACAGTCCGAGGCTCTCGGCATCAGACACCAAGAGTTCGAGCCGATCGAGCGCCTTCTCATTCGCCTTGTCGGGACTCAGCATGAACCGCCCGAACTGCAGGTGGATGCGGACGACGTTCGCGCCGAGCGTCTTCATCTCGGCGAGGTCTTCATGTACGGTAGGCCACTCGGTGTCCCAGTAGTCCTCCAGCAGCCGGCCGCTATCATCGCGGTCGTAGTTGAAACCGCGCGGGACGAACGGCTTCCCCGAAGATGCCAGAACGAACGACTTCCCGTCTCTGCCGATCTTGATCAACTCCATCTGTTTGCACTCCGCGCCACCGACGAGGAGCACGAAAAACGCTACGACCGCAACTCCGAGTCTCATCAGGTCTTCTCGACCTTCCGGAGTTCCCGAACCGTGCCCTTCTTCGCCGGGCAGTGGATCCGGTAGACGGTCGAGTCATCGTCCTCCCAGGAGGGGACGCCCATCGCGACGCGCCAAGTGTAGAGATCGAGAACGTGGAGCAGCGCGTGGCATACTCCCTCAGGACGCTTGTAGGGATGCTCGTAGTGGAACACGTCGCCGAACTGGTAGTGGCACTTCTCGTTCTTCTCGACCATCCTGATTTCCATGGGGCCGAGGTCGCTCCATGTCATGTCTCCGGGATTCATCCTATGCTCCTGTGGGCGACTGACCGCTGCCGGCCGCCTCGATCTGCTTCCAGAGCGAGACCGCGAACGGCATCATCTGGCCGCGGGGAAAGCGCTTCTGAAGCTGGGCGAGACACGCGCCGGCGTACTCCCTATGCTTGTAGACCGCCCAATAGCAGTAGGCCATCCGATAGAGCGCATTCTCGGCCTCCATCTCTGTCGGGCGCGTGTCCGTTATCAGCTTGTAGACGTTGATGGCCATGTCGTGCTCGCACGACTGCTCGAACTGCCCGGCGAGCCGAAGCAGATGAACGGACTGATAGATGCTCGGATCGCCCCGGAGGTCCATCAGATAGCTGTAGACGAGGTAACGATCCTTCAGGACTAGAGAGGAACCCAATCGGGCGATGGCATCTGCAACGACCTGCTGCTTCCCCTGACGCATCGCCACTACGATGGCCGCCCGCAGCACATCTGTGTTGTCCGGCTCAGCCTCCAGCATGCTCTGAAGCGCGTCGAAGGGCATGTTTGCAAGGTCCTTCATGTCAGCGTGAACGGCTCTCGCCTCGGAAACCTCCTCCGTATCGCGCCTAACGCGCATGAGAGCGCAGAGCAGCACACCCGCGATTCCTCCGCCGACGTGGGCGAAGCTCGCCACTCCGCCGCTCACGTGCTCCACCCCGCCGAGCAAACCGCTCCACAGGTCGAGCAGTATGTAGGCGGTGATGACCCAGTGGGCCGACACCTCGAAGACACCGTGCCAGAACCACCATATCCAGTAGAAGACACAGACTTTGCTCCACGGGAAGGCGAACCAGTAGGCACCCGCGATTCCCATGATGCATGCCGACGCGCCGATGATCGGTTGGTTCTGGCCGTTGAACGCGACATCCAGCAGCGTCTGAGAGAGATCGCCGACGAGACCTGTGGCCGCATAGACCGCGACGAACTTCGCCAAGCCGAGCCGATCCTCGACCGCCGGTCCGAATACCCAGAGGAACCACATGTTTCCGAGCAGATGGAGCAGATCGGCGTGGAGAAACGAACTCGACATGAAGTTGACGAACGGGGCCGCCCATAGATGGAAAGCATACCGCACTACGACCTCCTCGCGGATGACCAGGAAGTACCGGCTGGTCATCGCGAAGACGATGACGTTCGCGGAGATGATGCCAAGCGTGACGTACGGAAAGCGCTTCGGCGGGTTCTTCACGCGGTACGGGAGCAACATTCGGATACCTCGGGACGAACTGCTACCTGCGATACATACGTTCGTCGGCAGATACCGGACTATCCTGCAGAGACTGCGCGCAAGATGAGCACAGGCCGCCTACGGAGGAGTCGCGCTCCATCGAGCCTTGTATATGCGCTCGCCGGGGAGCGTGATGGTGCCGGATGGGTTGAGAAGATGGATGTCATCGGACCACCAGTTGCCACCCTCGGCCTGGACGTACGCCAGTCGGCCGGTGTCGGGACTGAGGTCGAGGCTCTTAATCGAGTAGGCCTTGAGAAGCAGATCGTGCGGCCTGATCCCGTGCGTCTCCGTGTCGAAGAGGAAGCAGCGCGACCAGGCGCTGACGGAGAGCATTGACGTGCCGGGGACCGGGTAGAGATCGTGCCCACCGCCCTCGGGAAGCGGATGTGTGCCGGAGAGCTCGAGCTGTGGAGCATCCGAATACCAGCCCCTGAGCCGGTACGACCTGATCTCCTTGTCCCCCAGCGCCCAGAGCGTGCGACGGGCTCGATCCCACACGACGCCGTGAGCAGATACCAGATCGGCCGTACAAATGATCTTCGCCGGCGACTTGCCGTCGAGCACGACCAGCTCGGAGGACGTCGAGGCGGCGACGACGATCCGCCCGTTGGGAACGATGTCCGCCGAGTGCGCATATGGAACGACCGCGCAGAACTCGCATTTGCCTGAGGCACGATCCACAAGCGCTACGCCGCCGCCGGAACTCGTGATCAGTATCTTCCGCCCGCCGCGGACCGGCTTGCAGTCGGCGGTGCTGCCAAACCGCTTCCGCGCATCCTCAGGAATCTCGGGGTGATCGGCGGCCCTCCACGTCCAGAGCTTCTTCGGCGGCGAGTCGGTGGAGGAGGTGTCGAAGATGTAGACCTCGCTCCCGCCGCAGACGATCAGCTCCGAGGGCGTGGCGTGAGCGATGCCCGCGCCGAGAAGGAGACTAAACAGGACGGTGATGGATGTTCGGATCACGACTCCCCCCAAGTGCGAACGACTAGATCAGTATATCATAGACGAGAACATGGATTGTCACGAGGACGACATGATGGTAAACTCGGATTCAGGTGAGCGACCATGACCGAGTTCCTGGGAGAGAAGATCGAGGTCGAGAAGAGCGAGAGTTCGCCGACGCCGGTGAGCTTCGTCTGGCAGGGCGAAACGTTCCACGTCGTCGAGCTGCTCAAGGAGTGGGCGGACACGGGATACGGCACGGCCCGCGAGAAGAGCCGGACGTGGTTCACGCGCCGACACCGCAGGTACTTCGTCGTCCGATGCGCCGAGGGAGGAGAATTCGAGATGTATCTCGACTACGCGGACCGGCGGACACCTCAGTGGTGGCTCGTATCGAAACGATAGCCGTCCCCGACAGAAGAACGCTACGGCGACTTCCAGATCGTGACGTTGTCCTTGTCCGATGTGCGGACATACGGCGCGCCGTCACCGCCGATCCGCATGCTCGCCGCCGGATTCCCGTTCGGGTGAGCGATCGCCAGCGTCGGGTCCGTACCGTAGAGCAGCAGGCCGATCTGTGTCTTCTGCTGACCGTTCTGGAGTAGCAGCGACAGATCGGTATCGTCGGTGAACCCCAGGAACGCGGCCATCTTGCTCTTGTGATCCTGGAGAATGAGGCTCGGCCGATCGCCGGCCGCGGCCATCTCCGCGAGGGACTTGCCGCCGGCGTCAGTCATCTGCAGAAGCGCACCGCCCTCCGTCAGCGAGTAGGATGCGCGCGGCTTACCGGCTGTGTCCCAGAGCGAGAGCACGGGAAGCGAGTCCTCCATATCCAGGGCCATACGCGCCCCTTCATCCTTGGCATCCTTGAGGATCAGAAGCGGCTCGTCATCGGACATCGCGAGCGTGCCGCGCATCTTGCCAGCCGCGTCCCTCACAGTCACCGACGGGGCGTTGCCGGAATCCACGCGCAGGTCTGCCCGGATCGTGCCTTTGGAGTCGAGAAGGCCGATCCCATAGCCATCGCCCATAGCCCCGACGGTCACTCGCGCCTTGCCCTCGGCATCGAGAACCTCGATCAGGCCGTCAGAGTCCACGAGCACTTTGGTCTTGCCTTCTCCGTCCAGGAGCTTCAGCACGGTCGCACCGTCGTCGGAAACGCCGAGCCAAGCACGTGTCTTTCCGGCAGCGTCGGTCAGTTCGAAGGCCTGCGCCCGGACTACCTTCGGGATCGCCGCAGCGGGCGGGGGTGTCGGCTTGGCTGCCGAGAAAGATGCGCTCGCAAGGAGCGTGAGCGCGACGAGTGAAAGGTATCTGAGTCGTGACATCGGGTCCCTCCCCATCGGACGTGAACTACGTGTTCTCACCAATCATCGTCGGGAGGAAGACGCGCATGCTGGAGTCGGGGTCGGGATGTATATCAAGGCAGGCTGCGGAAACACACACTTCAGAGCGCCGATGTCGCGACATGCAGCAGCACTCCAGTACTGCACCGTCTCGACCTCGTGGGCGAGTACTATGCCCTCCGATCCCTGGAGGTCCGCGATCGTGCCGGCGCGTCAGTTGCCTGTGATGCAAAAGTATCAGGCGGCAACGTCCATACGTTCGGCGTCGGCCTTCGGTTCAGGGATGGGGAGGCCGTCTGCACGCATTCCTTCGATATGGAACTCGATCGCTTCACGGATGAGAGAGGACACCTTTCCCCTCGAGTCAGCAGCAGCGACGCATCCCGGCAGGTCCGGGACGTAGGCACTCCAACTATCGCCCTCATGCTCATAGACGACCAGGTAGTTCCTCATTCGTCAATCTCCTATCTGAGCCTGTCGCCAGACACTGCGCAGGGTTTCAGGATGCATGTCCTTGTTCGGATGACCGGCAATGGTAACCACTCCGGGCTTCGCGGGGTGTCTGAACTGCCGATGACTCCCCCGCATTCTAACCCGATACCAACCGTCATCCTCGATTCGCTTGATCACAGCACGCACTTTCATTATAGCACGTCCTAGCCCCAGAGCTTCCTATCGAGACTCCGGTACTGGACCGCTTCGGCGACGTGGGCGAGCGTGATATCCTCGACACCCTCAAGATCCGCAATCGTGCGCGCGAGCTTGAGGATGCGATCATAGGCGCGGGCGGAGAGGTTGAGCTGATTGATTGCCGTCTTGAGCAGGTCTTTGACGTCATCCTTCGCAACGCAGTACTGCCGGATCTGCTTGGCGCCCATGTGCGCGTTGCAGTAGATTCCGGCGCCGTTCGAGCCGAACCGAACCCGCTGGGTCTCCCGAGCGCGCTCGACCCTCGTGCGGATCGCGGTCGAGGTCTCGCCGGTCGGGACGTTCACGAGTTCCTGGTCTCGGAGGCGCGGGACCTCGATGTGTATGTCAATCCGATCGAGCAGCGGGCCGGAGATGCGCTGCAGATACTTGTTGATCAGCCCGGGGTGGCAGGTGCAGGGGCGCGTCGGGTCGCTGAAGAAGCCGCAGGGACAGGGGTTCATCGCCCCCACGAGCATGAACCGGGCGGGATACGTGAGCGACCCGGCGACGCGGCTGATCGTCACGTGCCCATCTTCGAGCGGCTGGCGGAGGATCTCGAGCACATCGCGCCGGAACTCGGGAAGCTCGTCGAGAAACAACACGCCGTGGTGCGCCAGGCTGACCTCCCCCGGCTGGGGATATGTTCCTCCGCCGCTGAGTCCGGCGTTCGAGATCGTGTGATGGGGCGAGCGGAACGGGCGCGTAGTGACGAGCGATGTGCTCGAGTCCAGCCGGCCGCTCACGCTGAAGAGCTTGGTCGTCTCGAGCGCCTCGTCGAGGTTCATCGGCGGGAGTATGCCGGGAATCCGCCGGGCGAGCATTGTCTTGCCGCTTCCGGGCGGGCCGATCATGAGGATGTTGTGTCCACCGGCGGCGGCGACTTCGAGCGCGCGCTTGACGTGCTCCTGCCCCTTGACATCGGCGAAATCGAGGTCGTAGTGCGGCCGGTTTAGATCGAAAGTGCCGAGGTCCACATGAGCGGGCGCCTTGCTGCCGACGTCCTCCATCAGTTCCATAACCTCGGTGAGGGACCCAACCGGGTAGACACCTATCCCGTCCACGACGGCCGCCTCGCGGGTGTTATCCTGGGGAACGACAAGGTACTTCTTGCCGGAATCCCTCGCGGCGAGGGCCATCGGGAGGACGCCATGCACCGAACGGACGGCGCCGTCGAGTGACAGTTCGCCGACGACCATCATTTCGTCCAGGAACTCCCGGGAGACTTGCCCGCTGGCCCCGAGGATGCCGACTGCGATGGGAAGGTCGTAGATCGGGCCGACCTTCTTGATATCGGCGGGCGCCAGGTTGACGGTGATGCGCTTGTTGTAGGGAAACTCGCAGCCGGTATTACGGATGGCTGCTCTGACACGCTCCCCAGACTCCTTGACCGCGGCGTCCGGCAGACCGACGATCGTGAAGGAGGACATACCCATGGCGACGTCTACCTCGACCTCGACCACGTAGGCGTCTACGCCCAGGATTGCGCTGGAGTCCACTCGAACGAGCACGGCGTCGTCTCCTGTCATAGGATGGCACGTTCCCTGAGGTGCCGGGAAGAATGCCATTTGACGTGGGAGATTATAGCAGGGAACTACTCTGCGGGCAAGCGGCAGGATAGGCTTACGGCCGCGATGCGCTGACCATCTCGACTTTAAGCCTCCCCGAAACAAGTCGCACACGCAGACTGCTGACTACGTAGGAGGAGGAGGCGGGACGTCGTCATCGGCGGGCACGACTGTCATCGTCCTCTCGGCGGTTACGACCTGACCGTTTGACAGTCGCACCATGGCCCTCAGACGCACAGTCGTGCCGACGGGTCCCGGCGTGAGCATGAAGTATTCCCCATCCACGACGTGACCGGTGGCACCGGTGACCGTCCAGACTGCATAGACCGTTGACGAGTTGGAATCGAGCACGACCCTGTAACTCGGGTTGGTGGTCGCCCAGATCTGAGAATCCGCAGGCAGGATGCTGATCGTTGAGCCAACGGAAGGCGCGTAAGACGTTACCACTATGTCCATAGGGGTCGTCGGACCGCTCAATGGGGGATTGACGCGCACGCCGCCGTACTGGTAGGTATTGCCGGAGTTGTGGACGATCAGGGTTAGATCAGCGTTGACGGGAACACCCGGAAGGGTATAGTAGCCACCACCAGAGGTGGCGGACGATATGGGCGCCGCAGCCCCGGTGTCGACTTCAACAGTCGCCCCGTCAATACCGTTGCCGGCGATGTCCACCGCTCTTCCGGTGATGTTGGTGGTGACCAGAGTCGTGCCACCGCCACCTCCACCGCAGCCTGCAAGCGCCAATGCCAGCGCTAAGATCGCGAGCGCGACCAGATATCTTGCTCTCATGTCGTCTATTCCTTTCGCGAGAAGCAGCCCTCAGCAGTCAGTGGTCAGTCGCCACTCCAGACTCCAGCCGGATTACTGAGAACTCAAAACTCTATGGGGTACCTGCCGAACTCGAGCGTGGCCTCGACCATCGCCTTGTAGTTGCCAGCGGGAACATAGTACGGCACCGTATTGCTCGACCCGACGCAATAGCCTCCACCCGGCGCCACGTCGCGGATGAGTCCCTTCGTCTCCTCGACGACCTCCTCCGGCGTCCCACGGGTGAGCGTATAGCCCAGATCAAGATTCCCAATCAGACACACGCGGTCACCGATCTTCTGCTTCAACTCGCGGATATCCATCGCTTTCGGCTCGATGGGCTGGAGAGCGTTGAACCCGATATCGTCGAGCAGATCGGGCATGACCTGCCAGAGATCGCCGTCGGAATGGTACAAGTATGGGACGCCTAAGCCCCGCGCAAGGTTCCCGATGCGCTTGAACCACGGGAAGACGTGCTCTCGCAGAAAGATCGGTGATACCATCAGCCCTTCCGTATACGCGATGTCGTCCGAGATCCAGAGCGCTCCGATGTTCTCCTGCTCGGCGATCACCTCGAAAATGCTGTAGATGATCTCGCCGGTCTTGTTCATGACGGCCTCGACGAGTTCTGGCTCGTCCATCATCTTCCACGAAAGTGTCTCGAACCCCATGAGCGTCCAGCCCTGGGTGAATATGTCGCCCTGGTGGCCGATGATCCTCATGCCATCAGGGAGCAGGTCGTTCGCCTTCTGATAGACCGAGTAGTCCACGTCCTCGACGTCCATCCAAGGGTAGGTCTCGAACTCGTCCATCGAGGTGATGACACCCGCACCCTCGGAGGCATATCGGATCTGAATCTCATCCTCAGTGTTCGCGCTGAACTGGCCGGTGGCCGAGCGCACTCCCTCCTTCGGAACGCGCCTCTCGGGGTTCCAGTCGTAGAGAGGCGTCACCTTGAGGTAGTCATAGCCCGCCTTCTCAAAGAACCTGACGGCCTCTTCGAAGCACGTTACAGGCGCACCCATGAAACCGGACATCACCTCGTAGCTTATGCCGAGTTCGGCCAACGGTACACGGTCCGGTTCACCGGAGCAGGTCAGCGCGGTGAGCAGGCGCTCGAAATCGGGTTTTGGTTCGATCATTTATTTCTCCAGAGTCGCTCAAAATCGTCCACGAGTCCAGCCAGGACATCCACTCCGGCCTGCCAGAAGGCACGGTCGCCGATGTCAATCCCCACGCGGCTGAGCATATCCGCCGGGGTCATCGAGCCGCCGGCCTTGAGTAGTTCAGTATACTTCGAGACGAAGACCTCCCCCTCCCTCTTGTACATCGCATAGAGCGACATCACCAGCAGTTCGCCGAACGTGTACGCGTAGACGTAGAATGGCGAATTGATGAAGTGCGGTACGTACATCCACCAGAGACCGTGCTCGTCCCCGAGTTCCACGGAGTCGCCGAACATCTCCCGCTGGAAATGTTGCCAAAGCTCACCGTAACGCTCCGCAG
The DNA here is from genome assembly GCA_017993055.1 of Armatimonadota bacterium. NCBI lineage: Bacteria > Bacillati > Armatimonadota > Armatimonadota bacterium. Next base: position 58,977 of record JAGONM010000006.1, on the reverse strand, counting down.
TCAACTCGCCCCTCTCCCGACGTTCCGCATGGATCGCCTGCTCGAAGCGGTACATCGCGGCCTGGCGGAAGATCGTCGCGAAAGCGCCCTCGATCTTCTCGGCGTAGAGCGCGAGCTTATCGTCGAGAACCGCCTGCGACTGGAGCGTTTCGAATACAAGCATCTCGCCGAAAGTGCTGGCCAGCTCGGCAACGGGCAGGACCGAGGCGAAGTTGAAGTAGCTCTGACTGCCAGCCAGCGAGGAGTGTACACCGTGGCCCAACTCGTGCCCGAGCGTCATCACGTCGTCCATGCGGTCGAGGTAGTTCACGAAGACGTACGGATGCAGGTCGGGGGTGACGTAGGAGCAGAACGCTCCGCCTCGCTTGCCCTTCCGAGGCTCGGCGTCAATCCAGTTGCGATCGAAGAACTCCTTCGCCGCGCCGCCGATCATTGGGCTGAAACGATCGAACGATGAAAGGACGATCTCCCGGGCGCGGGCGAACGGGACGCACTCCCTGGTCTGGAAGAGCGGAGCGTAGCGGTCATAGTGCATCAACTTGTCGAGACCCAGAATCTCGCGCTTGAGCCCATAGTACCTGCCAACCAGAGGGTAGTTCGCCACCGCAGTCTCGACGACCAACTCAACAGTATCGGATTCGAGCTCGTTGGACAGATGCCGGGCCTGCTCGGGTGATCGGTAGCTCCTGAGCCGGTCGTCCGTCGCTTTGTCCTGAATCAACGTGTTGAAGATGTAGGTCAGCGTCGCGGAGTTGTCCCGCAGTCCAGACGTGAGGGATTCCGCGGCCGCCCGACGCAGTTCGCGGTCGGGGTCGCGGATGAGTGCCAGGATCTCCGGCAGGGTTCGCGTCCCGCCGTCTACATCGAACGCGATATTTGAAGTCGTCTGCTCGAACAGGCGGGTGAAAGCCCGCCGCCCGGTGTTCGCCTTCTCTTCCAGGATTCTCTCCTCAGGCTCAGTCAGCCGGTGCTGGCGAAAAAGGCGCTCGGCCCAGATGTAGTGCCGGTACTCGTCAAGCACGTCATTGCTCACCAGTCCAGCCATCTGATCCTCGGGAATCTGCGTCAACTCGAGCTCGAAGAACATCATACGGATGGTAATCTCGGAGTGGCGCTCACGCATGCTCTGCAGGAAAGCCCCGCGCACGGGATCACTCGTGTCGGCGGCGAATAGGAGAGAAGCGTAGGTTAGCGGCTTGTCGAGTTCCTGCAGGATCGTCTCATACTCGACGATCGCGCCCCAGAGCGCGTCGGCCGTGACATCCGGCAGGTTGATCCGACCCCTATACCTGCGCGCAAACACGTCCGCCCGCCGAAGCTGCCCGACAAGCGTCTCCTCGATGCGCGGATCGTCAACTGCTCCGTACAGGTCCGACAAATCCCAGGTCGGAGGGCTATCTGATGCCATGGAAACCACCTCCGCAATTCAGCCTACGTCTTCAGAACGAGTCGAGCAAGATCGAGCGCGTCCGACACGACCCCGATCGCCTGCTCCTCGGTCGTGTGATAGCCTCTGCCGACGGTCACCTGGCGGATCACTACGACATCCACGTCGGTCTGCGACTCGGTCTCCACGATCGAATCGGCGAACTTCTGGTGCGCCATTTCCTTGCGGTCGTTCTCCGACTTGAACAGGCCGAGCAGCCCCGTCTGGTCGCCGTCCTTGAGATACTCTTGAGCGCGGCGCACGAGACCGAACTCCTTCTTCGCAAGAATCACGGCGTAGCAGTAAGGGTAGTTGGTACCCTGCACGCTGTTCAGCGATATCTGGACCTGGACGCCGAGGAACTCCTTCGGCGCGCCCCTGAACTTGATCATCAGCCGGGCGTCGGTCGGAATGGCGCGATCGTCTTTCTTCTGCACATGGAGGCTCGGGGCGAACTCCAGCTCCGGCTCCAACTTGTAGCTCCTGTGGATATCCAGCAGGTACTTCGCCTTGCGCGGGAGTTCGGGCGGCTCCCAGGCAGAGATGCCGCCCGCGAACCAGATGGGCACAAAAACCGTAAGCACATCCATCACCCAGACCGAAGCGATCAACCCCCCATTGACCGCAGGCAGGAACATCCTGGCGAACATTTCGTATCCGTCCGCGACCCGGTCAACGTACTTCCCGATCAGGAAGGTCGAGATGAAAAGAGCGAGCAATCCGATGAGGGTCATGACGCAGCCGCCGCAGGAAGTCGCGCGGAAGGCGTCCGTCCGCTCGCGCCAACTGCGGATCCTGATGGAGAGCTTCTCGATCTGCTCCAGTTCCTCAATCGTCGTGTTCGCCCACTCGCCCTTTCCCTGAATCTTCGGAGCGTTGCTCCTGCCTCGGATGATACCGAGCAGACAGCCCGCGAGGAACGAGAGCCATCCCAGCAAGACCGAGACGGTGAGCTGAATCGCGAAGCCGGCGAACATCAGGCATGCGATCAACACCGTCCTCGGCCCGAGGGGCATCCCTGATGCTATGGCAAACTCAAGTCTCTCTTTCTTCGCAGCCATCTCCACCCCGATCAGAACACGGAGTCGCGATCTTCATTCGATCGCTTCCGTGCTCGCGCCCACCAGTTCTTCGCAGCCAAAGGCGCCCCAGTAGATCGGACACGCCCCGCTGCAGAGTTTGAGGCGCCCGCACGAGCGACACTCCGCCGGCACGTACTCCCTGTTTCGATAGTAGAGCGCGCGATCCGAGTTCCAGACGCCGTCAAAACTCCGATCGAGCAGATTACCCACCGGATCGGCGAGGCTGGAGCAAGGAAGCACATCGCCGTTCGAGGCGACGCTCAGCAGGCCGTCGCACGCAGCACAAGCTTTTCCGCCGAGGCCGGCGGCGATCGGGTTGAACACACAGTACGGGGTCGGCGAATACCACATGAACTCGACGCCGGCGTCCCTTGCGCGACGTTTCACCAGCCGTACGAGATCCCCGACATCACCGTATCGAAGCGCGGTCTCGCCGGTTCCAGCCGTTCCGCAAGGCATCACCATGTTCATCGAGAGCCTCTGCAGACCGAGTGATTTCGCCAGCGCGGGCATATCTCCCACATGCCGGGCGTTCACGCGGTTGATGGTCGTGTGCGTGTGGACGTAGATACCCCGGCCCTTCAATGCCTCGATCCCACAGACCGTGCGCTCGAACGAACCCGGGACGCCGGTGAGTCCATCGTGGACCTCAGCGGTCGGGGCCTCGATGCTGACCTGAGCACTCCTAAGCCCCGCACGCTTCAATTCTCGCGCTAGCGAATCCGTCAAGAGCGTGCCGTTCGTGATCAGGTTGACCCTGAGTCCGATGCGTACAGCCGAGCGAATCAGCCTCGGCAGGTCGTCTCGGATCGTCGGCTCCCCACCAGTGAAGCTGACACTGGGGACCTCAGCCTCGTTGCGTATCCTTCGCAGTACCACCTCGACCTCGGCGGCCGTCATCTCGGCCGAATCGGGCTTCTTCGCGCAACTGCACCCGGCATAGCAGAATCGGCACTCGAGGTTGCACCGATAGGTCACCGCTATCTCGCTCAACACCGGCAGGATACTCCCGCTACGGCGGAACGGCACCTGTTCGACGGCCCGCCTACCCTGCCCCTCGCACAGGCATCCCATCACGAGCGCTCGGACGTCGCAGAAGAAGTCGTTGACCTCTTGCACTCGCTCATCAGTCTGGTCCTGCTTCGCGATCGCCCGACCAAGCACGCGGCTGATCGGCTCTCCGGCGAGGGTCCGGCTGAGCAGGTAGACGCCGGTACGGTTCAGATGATAGGCCTGGTTCGGCATCAGGATGAGCAGGCTGTCTCGCCTGCGGACGAAGACGTGCGGCCGGATGTTCCTGACGAAACCGTCAATCCAGGCCAGACCACGAATCGACCTCGCGCTCTTCATCGCGCGCCCCCGCTCACGCACGCGGAATGGCATGCGGAATGGCAGGCCGAATGGCACGCTGAATGGCAGGCCGAGTGACAGGCATCGTGGCAGGCGTCGTGGCAGGCGGTGTGAACGTAGCAGGCAGAGTGACAGGCGTCCGCGCGAATTGCCGCCGCCGAGACCATCCCCTGTGAAGGCAGTTCCTTCTGCATACCCCGACTCACGTCTGTTTCCTTGCCCTGAGAGTACTGATGGAACTGATATGCATAGTACCGCGACCAGGAGTGCCCCCATGAATCATACGTCCCGTCCGTGCCGCTCTTCTCGGCGATCTCGAACTGCTCCCTGATCTGCTTGCGGTAGAACTCCTTCGTGGCCTCAAGGTCGCAATCCCAGCACTTCGTCTGCACATTGTCCGCGATGTGCTCGATCACCGCCTTCAGCTCGCCGTCGTCGAGCTTACCGTCATCACGGACAGCGTTCCACATCATGTCCTCGTAGAGCTTGTCGGGAAGCGCTCCGATGGGGTACAGGCGCTCGACGCGAAGGGGATCGGGCGACAGAACCTTGAACAGACCCCTCCGCTCCAACTCGAGCACGATCGCGGCGAGAATCATGTTCGCAGGGATATCGAGCAGGAACGCAGCCTCGATCGGGTGCAGATCCGCCACCTTTCCGGCCTGGCGGAAGCTGCTGACCTTTATCTTCGGCGGCACCCAGTCGGTCCGATCCCAGCGAATGGCATCCATCTCGGCGGCGGCGGCTGAATAGGCCATGTACTTCTTACGAACCATCGCCACCGCGATGCCCACCAGGCCGACCGCCAACAGGATCGCGATAGTGATACGTCCGGGCCAGGACTTCGGGACGAGAGACGAAGGACCGGTCCCTCCGGTCGAGTCAGGAATCCGCAAGTTCGGGAAGAACTTCGAGTACACATAGGCCTGCACGCGCATGTTGTAACGCGCCTGCAGGTCTTTCCTGTGGAAGCGGACAGTCAGCCAGTAGGTACCCTCGTACTTCTGTCCATAGTAGCTGATGAGGTATCGCTCGTTTACGAACTTCTCCGTGCGGAAACCGACCTCCGCGAGGCGCTCGGGCGTCACCTGCTCACCCTCCACCTGGATGGGATAGTGAAGGTAGATCGTCTCGTGCTCGAGCGGCTGATCCCATTCCACGGGCGACCAGTTGAAAACCACGAGTTCGCCGAACTCGCTCTTAGTGAGGTCGAGCATCCCCGCGCCGGCGAGGTCCGTGGCATAGGGAAGGATGAAGGTGACCTCACCCGATCCGGCGCCCGCGCCGTCAGCCAGAACAATGTCGTACTTGCCGCCCCCGAGGTTCGCTATATCGAGCCCGTATCGCCGACCGCCGGAATCGATCGCGTAGCACTGCTCTCGCGAGAAGGTCGGCTCAGCGCCGCCGAAGCCCATGAAGTAGAATGCGTGCATCTCCCCGCTGACGACGTTCCACCGGATCTTGTAGACGACATCGGCGAAACCGTTCGCGTGCGGCGAGACATCAACCTCGACCCACTTCATCCGGGCGTCGAGGGCATACCCCGTCGTCAAGGCGACGAGCAACAGCAAGACTGTCAGGTATGGTACGAGTCTGCGCATGTAGATGCTACGAGCGACCACCGGAAAACCGACTGACCCCAATCAGCGAAGCCGCGCGATCTGCGATAGGCAATGCCCGGAGGTCGCACGGCCGGACCGCCATTCGATGCTGCCTCTCGCCTCATTCGCAGCCGGGTCGGGTTCTCTCCTCTGATCCTGGACGTCTGAACTCCTTACTCCCTGGCTCCTTCGGTCCGTGCCCTGAGCAGATCCGCCTGCGACAGGATGTATCCGGCGAAAGCACCTTTCGCTTCCGCCCATTCGCTCTCGTCGGGGAAGGTGTTGACCACTCCCTGCCAGACGACCTCGTAGGCTCGCTCGAGACATCCCTTGCCGTCGCCCGAGCCGGCGTACTCGAAGACGGCCTTGATGTCCGTGGGCCGGAACACCGGCGTAGGCCCGGCATACACCTCGGTCGCCGCACCGAGGAACTTCACGCCCATCTCCTGCAGCAGGTCCAGATGCTCCCTCACAGCGGTCAGCACCGTCGCGATGGAGTAGTCTGCCGATGAAAAACGCATCTCGAGCATCTTGTTCTTGATCTCTCCGAACGGCATGTTCATTTCGTCCTCCTGCTCATTCACTTACCTCCGGTCGTTGCAGTCGCTACCGGGTAGATTCGGCCCGCCAGGCAGACAATCCTCCCAACCGCATCTTGCCGAGTATCCCGTGGTTGGGGTAGAATATGCGAGCATCGACCGCAGACCATCCGCCGGACGGGGAGCAGCATGAAAACAGGCTCAGAGAGCATTACCTATGGAAGCGGGAACGGCGCGTTTTCCGCGAATCTCGGGCAGTATCAGGAGATCGTCGACGCCGCGCTGGAGTCGTGGGACCGCCAGCAGCTCACCAGGCTGATCTGGGCGAAGGACGCCGCACCGTGGAAGCAGCCCGCAGGGACGAAGGAACTCGTTGATCGCCTGGGATGGCTCGACGTCCCGTCCACGATGCTCAACCGCGTCGAGGAGTTGATGGGTTTCGCGCAGGAGATCAAGGACGCGGGAATCACGTCGGTCATCGTGCTCGGCATGGGAGGGAGCAGCCTCAGCCCTGAGGTCTCCTACCTCACGTTCGGCAGCAAGCAGGGCTTCCCCAAGCTGCTCGTCCTCGACAGCACCGTCCCCCAGGCCGTGCTGGACGTTGAAGCGCAGATTGACCTCGCGAACGCACTCTTCGTCGTTTCGAGCAAGTCCGGAGGAACGATCGAGACGAAGTCGGCATATCGGTACTTCCTCGACAAGCTCGGCGACGGACGGAACTTCGCCGCGATTACCGACCCCGGCAGTTGGCTGCAACACGAAGCCGGGGACAGGGGATTCCGCCGGGTGTTCATCAACATGCCGGACATCGGCGGGCGGTACTCCGCTCTCTCGTACTTCGGGCTCGTTCCCGCGGCACTGATCGGCGTTGACGTGAAGGGCATGCTGGAGAGCGCCCGGGAGATGATGGAGGAGTGCAGCGACCAGCGCCCCGGGCCGAACAACCCCGGCGTGGCGCTCGGCGCGATCATGGCGGAATGCGCGATGCGAGGCCGCGACAAGATGACGCTTCTCTTCTCGCCCGAAATCGAGAGCCTGGGCTGCTGGGTGGAGCAGCTCGTCGCCGAGAGCACCGGGAAGAACGGGCGCGGCGTCTTGCCGGTCGAGGGCGAGCCCGTCGGCCCATCCGAAATGTATGGAGCCGACCGCCTCTTCGTCTACACGAAACTCAAAGGCGCCAAGGACGACAGCTTGGACGTGAAGGCAGATGCACTGGCCGACGCAGGCCATCCACTGGTGACCATAGATATAGAGAACCCCACTCACATCGGCCAGGAGTATTTTCGGTGGGAGATGGCGACAGCGGTAGCGAGCGCGCTCCTTGCCGTCAATGCGTTCGACCAGAAGAACGTGGGCAGCAGCAAGAAGATCACCGGCGAACTCATCAAGGAGTATGAGCAGAAGAACGCCCTGCCCGCCCAGACCAAGCTCGCCGACAACGGAATCCTGGCCGCCTACGCCGACGACGAGACCGGCTTTATCCTGGATGAGATTCGACAGAACGGCTCGTACGAGAATGCATCGGTCGAGGCGGTGCTCGACGCCCACCTCAGGCGATTCGAGCCGGGCAACTATGTGGCGCTGATGGCCTTCACGCGCCGCACGGCCGAGGCCGAGGTTGCCCTGAAGACGATCAGGTCCGCCCTCGCCGACCACCTCAAGGCCGCGGTGACCGTCGGATACGGCCCGAGATTCCTGCACAGCACCGGCCAGTTCCACAAGGGCGGGCCGAACACGGGCCTGTTCATCCAGATCACGGCCGACGACCTGAAGGATGTCCCCATCCCCGGCGAGGTCTACTCGTTCGGGGCGCTGAAGGACGCGCAGGCGATGGGGGACTTCATCTCGCTGCGAGAGAAGGGCTGCCGGGTGCTCCGAATCCACCTCGGCGCGGATCTCAAGAAAGGCATGAACGCACTGGTCGGAATCATCCTCAGCCTGACGGCTAAGTAGCCCATTCGAGTTGCCTTCGGGAGGGTTCCCAAACGAATTGGGAACCTTCCCGGCACAGACGGGATGCTTCCCATTCGGAGCGGGATCGGTTGTATCGCCGTGGCGGCCGGGTCAGTATTCGATCCGGACCTTCAGAGTCCCCGGGATCTTGCCGCGGATGACGACCTCGGACTCGGGTTCGCGGAAGTAGGGCTTGTCCATCCCCGGCACGCTCACCGACTTCGGGGTCTTGCCCTCGGGATGGCGGATCCGGAGGTGGACGGCCAGGACACCGCGCGCGGCGGAGAGGTCTATCGTGGCCTCGATGAAGCCGTCTGCTACGTGCGACTCGATCCGGTAGCCAACCTTCCCCAGCCGGGTAGGCGCGTTCCGTATTTCGACGACCTTGCCGTCCTCCAGCCAGCGGTCGGTCACGAACGGCGCGAGCCACAACTCATCGGAGCGCTCGCGCACGAACATCCATGCCGTCTGCTGGAGGAAGTAGCCGGTCTCGTGCGTCTTGTTCCATGCGCCGGCGTTGCGGAAATGCTCCCAGAGCGAGAGATTCTCGGTGTTGAGCAGGCTCGCGAGCGTGTTGAAGTACGAGCGGATGAACGGCTTCACGTCGTCGGTCATCGCGTAGATCTCCGCGTTGCGCGTGTAGTAGGGCTGGACCTTCGAGAAGCCGCCGAGATCGAACCAGTCCGCCTCGTTCTTCTCCGCGGGGTAGTCGAACCAGCCGTCGGCGAGGAACTGCACGTCCTCCATGTGGTCGAGAATGGACGCCACCTGCTTCCGGGTCGGCTCGATCACTCCCTGCGGCACGAGGTGGTGCGCTCCAAGCTCGACGTCGTAGCACCAACTCCGGTTGCCGTCCTCGCCGGGGAAGAAGATGCCGGTCGGGCCGGGGCAGTGGAGCTGCCCGGGGTAGTAACTCACCCACGTGCCGTCCCGCAGAGGAACGACGGGCGCGCGGTTGGTGGTCCAGGCGTACGCGTCGAGGATGTCCTGCCTGAACTCGGCGGCGTCGGCGAGGAAGCCCTGTGCCCACGAGTTTCGGACGGCCGCCAGTGCCTCCGAGGCCTCCTTCAGGCCGGCGTAGTAGTAGCCGTCAAGCGCGAAGTGATAGGCAAAGGCGTTCCAGTCGGCCTGTACCCCCGGCGGCATGAGTCCGTATTCGGGCCGCTTCGTCCCATCGGGTCCGAGGACCTTTGTCTTCGCACGCTGATCCACAATCCACTTGCACGCGCGCTCGACGTCGCCCGCAACCTGGTCCATCCACGGCTTGTCCTGGGTGAGATCGAAGTACTCGCCCAGCGTTTGGAGGTGCCAGCCCGTTCCCATCAGCGTGTAGCCCGTCGTCAGGAATCCCTCGGGGCTGTAGCGCTTGATGAAGAAGTCGAGCGACTTGCGGGCAAAGTCGGTCTGGCCCATGAGCATCATCCCGCGGACGATCGAGTTCGCCTCCGATTCGAGGGGGCCGTATCGGTCGGAGGATATCCACGGGGCGATGCGCTTTCCGTTCTCCTCGTTCCGGGCGGCGATGAGGCAGTGGACCTGCGAAGCGCGGATCACGTTCTCGAGCAGTGGATCGGGGATCGTCACATTCATCGCCGGCTTCAGCACGTCGCTCCAATGCTTGGCGAATCTCTCGTGCAGCGAATCGCTGACCCTGATCTGGGAGTGCTGCTCCGGCGTCAGTTCCCATGAAGGGATGCAGACGTGGCACTTCACGAGTTCCTTCGGCTTCAGCATCGCCTGGAAGGCGACCGACCCGTTGTGGCGGAGCCACTGCACCGAGTCCGGCCATGATCCGTCCACTACAGCGAGGATCTTTCCACCTGAATGGACGATGGTTCGCCGACCTTCCGTCGTCAGTTCGGCTGTTTGACCGCTCGCAGCGTCGGCGAGGAAAGTAAGGCTCATGCGGACATCAGCCGGCGCCGAGCCGGCGTTGCGGATCGCGATGATGGAGTGAAGCATTGGCGTCGCGTTGATGTAAGGCCACTCGCCGGATGAGGCGGACGCATCATAGGGCGTGACGTAACACTTCTCGAGGTAGCTCACGTCTGCGTCATGCCAGGTCATCAGGGGATTGGGAAGCCAGTCATCGTCGAGCACTCGCTCCGGCCGGCCGAGGTCCTTCGTGCCGAAGCCGGGTCGGAGAACGCATGTCAGCTCGCGGAGGTCGCCACCGGCGGGATTGGAAGCCGCTCCGGGGACGGCGAACCGGATGGAGCCATCCTGCTCGACCACGAACTTGTGGTTGTCGCAGGCGAGCGAGAGCATCGTCGGGCCGTTGTCCTGGATCGGGTTGTGCGCCTTGGCCATCGCCTGCTCGAACGTCTGGTCGGGCATCTTGCGAACGCGTTCCAGTATCGTCTCCTTGCCCTCAATCTGCTTCAGGTAGTTCAGAAACGATGGGCCATCGGGCTCTACGGTTGCAAACAGGTAGTGATCCTGCATCCAGACGGCCTTTCGGCAAAGCAGGTCATCCACCGCTATGCCGTATGCGAAGCCCTCGTCGCTGAACCGGATCACCGTGCGGTCGGACTCCCATGATCGGGACTTGAGATAGCGGATCGTGAGGTGGATCGGCTTCGACTTGTCCCACGTGCAGGACAGCCCGGGTCCGGGGGAGACGATCTCGCCGTTGTACATCTCGATGCAGGCGCTCCCCGAGGGTGACACGTCAGCTATCTCGAGGCGGATATCGGCGGTACTCCACCGCGCGCCGGTCGATGCGATCAGGCGTCTGACGGTCGCGGGCTTATCAGACTGCGGCCAGATCCAGCGGATTTTCCACGTGCCTCCGCCGATCTCGGGGCTGTTAATGCGATCGATCTTCATGCTGAGTAGCGTTCCGTCCCGGGCAAGCTTCCCCTCGATCGGATGCCATCCGCCCTGCCAGGGAGACTCGCCGACCCATGCCTGGATCTGCACGCTCTCCGTCGAGGGCACGGCCTGGCCGTCCGCGAACTCGACGCCGACCTCCCGCAGGATTCGTCGTTCGAGCCACTGGAGTCCGATGCACGACTGGCCGTCCTTCAATGGGACGACATACTTGCCGGCATCGTTCGGGAGCAGGTCGGTGTCGAGAAAGAGGTCGCCGGTCTGGAACTCCTGGACACGGTTCGCGTTCGAGCCGGTCATGCGCTTCGGGTCGAAGGTAACGACGCGGGCGAATGGAGCGACATCTGCGAACTCCCGGGCGGCGACCGGCTTTGGGTTAGCGGAGAGAGTCAGGCGAGCCTCCGCCCAGTTCGCGCAGTCGCACGTGATGCCATCGCCGGCATCGAGCGCCACCAGCCGGAGCTCGGAGGCGCAGTCGAGCGGGATACTGATCGGTTTCGCGGCGTCCGACTCTCGCATGACACCGCTGTCGAACCGCTTCGCATCATCCACATAGACCTGGAAAACGACGCTGCCGGTATTCGACGCCTGCTTCTGGACGCCGACCTCGGCCTCGAAGCGATCGTACAGGCCTTCGAGGTCGATGACGATCTCGCCGGACGCGTGATGTCCGAGTCCCTTGGCATAGATCTTGTCACGGATCTGCATCGGGAGCGGCGTGATGCCCGGTGCATGGGCGCAGGTATCCATCCCGAGCGCCCCCCACCCCTGCGCGTTATGGACGACCACGTGCGGAATATCGGTGACGTACTCGAAACCCGGCTGAGCGGTGCCGGTAGAAGTACCGATTGCCATAAGAATCACCCCCGTAACGACGGCAGAAAGCGCTGCCTTCACTTCTTTGCCCTTCCAGTGCGATCGGCTCGATGCCTCCACTTGCTCAATACTCCGCGACTATCTCGATCTTGTCGGGGAACGGACACTCGACGACAACCAGTTCGCCGGAAGACGCATGCGGCGAACCGTTGACCGTCGCCCCTCTCATGGGCACTCCCTCCGGGTGCCGAATGTGCAGCAGGAGCCGCGCCGGCGGATTCCGCTTCGGAGGGACGATCTCGGCATGGATCCGCCCGCTATTCACCCTAGACGCGATTCGCAGACTCACCGGTCCGAAGTACGTCGGCATCTCCTCCGCAAGAATCTCCTTGCCGTCCCCCAGCCACGACCTGGGAGTTCCGGGCGCGAGAATCAGATCGCTGCCCCGTTCCATCAGCAGCAGGTAGCGGAGCCAGGTGATGAAAGCCGATTCGTCAGGCGTCTTGTAGAACGGCCCGACGCCGAGGCCGTATGCGGCCACGGGATGCTCGGTGAAGCAGCGCACGTCGGCATAGAGATTGGCGGCCATGCTGTTGTAGAAGGCCCTGAGCGCATGCTCGACCTGCCCACGCGCCAGGTATACCAAAGTATTCGGCAGCAAGTTGGACTGGATTGTAAGCCCACCCTGGCTGAACCAGAAGCGTTCGAGGTCAACCTGCCGTCCGACTCGACGGGAAACGGAGATGTTGTCCTCGAAGTCCTTGAGTATCCATGTGGCCTCCGCGGAGTCGTACTCGATGAGACCGCAGTCCATGTTGAAGACCGCGCCGAACAGCGACTCGCGAATCCATCCGATATCTCGCCCCCTCAGCAGACACCTCACGGGCGTCTGCGGGATGTAGCTGCCGTCCGCGAGGCCCACTACAGGCGCCAGTTCGATGGATCTCGCGAGCGAGCGGCGGATATCGTCACCGTATGCCTTCGCATCGGCAGCGATGCGCGAGGCGTCCGCGTGACCGATCTCTGCGAGCACTTCTCCTGCAACGGTCATCCCTCGATAGGCGAGTGCGTTCACAACGTACCAGTACTGCCACTCCGGGTTGTCGTCCAGGTGGGCAGGCGGCAGGAGCCCGAACTGCCGGACTCTCTGGCCGGATGCGTCGGTCTCCATTGTGGCCTGACGCTCGAACGTAACGTAATCGCACGCGGCGATGATGTTCGGAGCGACGCTCCCAAGCCACTCAACGTCACGCGTCAGCTTGTAATGCTCACACAGCCACCACAGCACCGTCCCATGGTCCACGCTGTAATCACCGACCTGGTAATCGTAGGAATCGTTGACACGGACCCCGTGGAAGGCTCCCGCCTGAGTCTTGAAGCGGCCGTCCATCCGGCGTGTGCCCTGCAGTTCCACAAACGGCGTGATGTACTTACGCGCTCTGTCGTGGTAGCCGCGGAGATCTAGCGCGCGGCACTGCTCAACCGTCTCAGTGCCGAAGACCTGATATCTCCAGGTGCCCGCGCCGACAATGTAGAGCCCGGTGTCTGTGTCCTTGTCGGCGGTGATGGCAATGTGGGCGACGTTCGCCTTGTTGAAGTCAGTCAGGAGTTCCTCAGGGACCTGGATCCTGGCCCCCGCGCCGATCTGGGCCTCCCAGAAGGCGGTCATCTCCGCCAGTTTGGCGTCATAGTCGAGGGACGCAACGGCATCACGGCCTTCGTCACCAGAAAAGGTTATGAAGGGAATGAACAGCTCGATTTCGTGGCTCTGCCGGGGCTCGAGTTCGATATCATATGCGACTGCGTTGGCAAAGCTGGTCACTTCATGAGGCTGATAACAGCACGGGGTGGCAGAAACCTTGCCGACGCCGTTCGTCCGCATCTGAGCTCGAAGCCTGCGAGCGGAATAGCCTTCCACGACCCAGCGCTTGCCACTCGCGGAGTCGGGGACGTGGTCGTCGCGAAGGCGCCCCTCCGCATATACGAAACCCTGATCATCTATGCTAAGCTTTTCGGGCTGTTCTATGACTATCCAGAACCTTGTACGCCGCTTCTCGTCGGTCGTGTTGCGTATCCCGACGCGGGACAGCGCGACCATCGGCTCATCACCCCGCTTCTTGTCCTCCTCCCATGGAGATTCGTGAAGCAGTGCGGAGAAGACGGTCATCTCATGGATGAACTCGCGATCCCTCCAAACACTCGTGTAGATCGGAAGGCAGCCGTTCCGCGCCGACTGCTGAGTCCCGTCCTCCCGCTCGCGGAAATCGGGGGGATCGCCGGTCGGGAACTTGAACCACAGGCTGTTCCCGGGCCAGAGAAGCTTCGCGGGATCTCGCCCTACGAGTTTCAACTCGTACTTGTCGGCAAAGACGTCGCCATTGAAGCGAACGGCGAACTCCTGGCGGTTGGCGTCGCAGCCTATCGGTACGTACCTGCCGAACTTGTCCTGCCTCGTCTTGATCAGTTGTGGGATCTCCCTGCTTGCGCGCAAGTAGTCTTGCTCCGGCTCGTCAAGAACCCTGTCGTAGATAGGGACCGGCGCGTCGTCGGGCCGCGACTCATTCCACGCCTCGTAGCCGCCCCTTCCTGCCTCGCCGACGAAGACACCGAAATCCGGAATGCAGACCCCCGCCCGGAGCGCATCAGTCACCAGGAACGAGAAGTCCCTCTCGACCCCCGAGACGGTTACGACCGTGCGATCGGGGGCATAGGCGATGCTCAGTCCCTCGCCGTAGTTGCGCGTGTCGGCATACAGCACGCGCAGGGCGACCGATCGCGGATCGCTCTCGTCGGCGGAGAGGACGCAGCCGTTGTGAACTCCCACCGGTCCGGCGTAGGTCACCCCCTGCTCGCACAGACCAAACTCGACACGAAGCGCAGCCTCGCGCCAAACGGAATCAGAGAACACCATCAGCTCGGCGACTGCCGGGCTGAGACCGTCCGGGAAGAGCAGGCGCACCCGAAGGGACTGCCTGTAATGCACTGCGAAATCCTGCGCGCGGTGAATCTCGGTAATATCGAGCGGATCGAACACGAAACTCCAGGTATCGCCCTCGATAGCGGCCTCTCCGTTCGCTGTGACCCAACGCCCGTGGAAGAGGTCGTCAACGGCCGTCCAACCGCCGTCGAGATCGGGGGGCCAGTTGTGCGCCCAGTACTGGAGTCGCACGTCGCAGATTCTGGAAAAGGCTTCCGCGAACCGAGCCTCGACCCTGGAGAACTGCCTGGCGTTCTCCCACTCTACGCCGATGTGCGATCCCTCCTGCCCTTCTCCGTCCACCGGCAGATGACAGCCGCCGAGTTCGGGAGCATCTTGTCTGCTCAGCGTCAGCGGGCCGTCACCGGTCCAATAGCTGAACCGGCCAAACTGAGCTATCTCAACCCTCTGCCCAACAAGTTCATTCATATTCCCTCCGAGAGGCCGAGCGTTCGCAGCCGAATCGCCTGACTCTTTCCAGGCAGATTCCACGGAACGGTCGTGGAGTCCTTCGACGGCTCATGGGGCCAGGGCGTTCGAGACACTCGCTTGACGTAGACGGAAGTCCGGCATACAATCCGAATGAGATTGCCTCAGAGGAGATCGCCATGTCGAAACTGCTCACGGCCAGACAGCGCGCTGTGCTGGAGTTCGTCGTCAGATTCACAAACGAAAAGGGCTACCCCCCATCGATACGCGAGATCGGCGCGGAGTTCGGGATCAAGAGCCTCAGGGGAGTCACGGTCCATCTAGACGCGCTCGAACGGAAGGGCTTCATCCGGAGGGAGAGCCTCTCCAGAGGCATCAAGGTGCTGCGTCCGTCAGTCGAGCCGGCTGCCGAGGGTCTCGCCCGGGTGCCGATACTCGGCACGATCGCCGCCGGCGCGCCTCTGCTGGCAATCGACAACATGGAGGGCGAGCTCTCCGTACCGAGATCCATGCTGCACAATGCCGACACGGTCTTCGCACTGCGCGTCAGGGGCGACAGCATGGTGGGCGCTCACATCCTGGAAGGCGATTTCGTCATCATCCGCGCGCAACAGACGGCGGATGACGGGGACCTTGTTGCGGCGCTACTCGGAGATGAAGCGACGGTCAAGCGGTTGAGGCTGCACGACGGGAGCGCGGTGCTCGCGCCGGAGAACCCCGCTTACTGCCCGATTGCGATGGGTGAGCGGGACTGCAGGCTGATAGGACGGGTCATCGCGCTGGTGCGAGGATACTAGCCGTTAGAACGCGCCCCTCTTCCCAAGGATGATCAGTACGTCGAATGTAAACGCCGCCGCCCAATGGACGACGAAGCACGGCAGGAAGGACTTCGATCTCAGCGCCAGAAAGCCGAGGATGATCCCCGCACCGAATGAAGCAAGCACCTCCTGGGGAGGCTTGCCCAGGTGCAGCAAGCCGAACCCGGCCGCCTGCGCGAGAACAGCAATCAACCCTCCTAGCGACCTGGAGAGGCCGAACAGCGTGAAGCCCCGGAAGAAGAACTCCCAGCAGAAGAGATACATGCCGTAGGTGAGTTCGAAGTAAGCGAACAAATAGAGACTGTCTCCGGCCCATTTCTGAATCGGGTAGTACTGACGGAAGTCACTGCGCGTGGAGGCGTAGATGAGGAACGGCAGCACGGCGAAATAGAGAACCGCCGCCAGACGCATTCCGTGCCGCATGTCTCCAAGGCCGAACCCGAACGAGTCGGGCTCCCGCCGCAGGATCAGCATCACGGACAGCATCGGCACCCATAGCAGAGCAGCGACATTCGTCACCAGGTAGTCGTGGTACTCGTGGTATTCGGCTTGGAACCTGTACAGTCCAAAGATGACAGCCCCGGCGACCAGCGCGGTCACGAGCGATGTCACGCGATCCTTGCCCATGGGAATCGGATTCCTCTCCGGTCCTCGGCACCCAGGTCGAGGACCGTCATTCGAGACGCACGTCATTCTACAACACCGGAAGGCTCCTGTACAACGGTTTTGACATGCCCCATGCGCCCTGATATGATGATCCTGCCTCAGCAACAGATCATGATGACACCGAAGCAGAGAGTCCTGGCGGCGATGAATCAAGAGCCGGTGGACCGCGTACCCGTCTTCCCAGTGGTGACCGCGTACTTCGGGTCGAGAGTCCTGGGCAGGAAGCTCCGGGATATGGCTATGCACCAGGAACTGATCCACGAGGGGTTGAGCGCTCTCCACCGCAGATTCGGCTTCGACGGCTTCGAGATTGGATTCGGCCCTCCGAGAGGCGCCCAACAGCCCAGAACGTCGGTTTGCGACGGGATTACCTATCTGCTCGACGCAAGAGGCGTTCCGACGGCGCGGCTCCCCGAGGACGACATGCCTGTGGCTCTGGCCGCGAAGCCACTCCTCGAGAACAAGCGCGATCTCGACAGGATACCCGTCAAGCAGGCATCCTCATACGTCGAGGAAGGATACACCGACTCCGTGACGCGGATGGTAGAAACCGTCGGGCAGGATGCGTTCGTGGCGGGAGTCGCCGCCGGGCAGACAATGAACTCGCTCGCAGCGTGGCGCGGGTCGGATCAGGCACTCGTAGACCTAACCGACGATCCCATCTTCGTGCGGGAAGCGATGGAACGCGCCACCGACATCTCCATAGAGGCAGGCAAGGCCCTGATTCAGGCAGGTGTTGACGGCATCTACATCGGAGACGCCTGGGCATCCCCCAGCATCATTTCGCCGGCAATGTACGAACGCTTCTGCCTACCCTGTCACCATCGAGCCGCGCGGGCGTTTCAGTCGCTCGGCGTCAAGGTCTACCTCCACATTTGCGGGAACTCGGAGCCGATTCTCGGCCTGATGGCTGACACCGGGGTGGACGCAGTGGAGCCGCTTGACGTGGACGGAGGGGTGAGGCTCGAGAGAGTAAGGCGCGCCGTGGGAGACCGGGTCTGCCTCAAGGGCGGAGTCAGCACCCTGCTGCTGCTTAGAGGAACTCCGGAGGAGGTCTACGCCGAGTCAACACGATGCATCGAAGTCCTGGGGCCGACGGGGTACATTCTGGGGAGCGCGGATGACATACCGAGAGACGCGCCGTTTGAAAACATAGAGGCATTAGTAAAGGCCGGCCGAGACGCCTTCCGGGAATCCTGAGCGTTCGGCCGGCCTCGTTGGTCAACCGTTGCCGTCAACGCTGTTCGGGATCAACCCCAACAACGCGGCGCGACGCATCGCCTGCACCCTGTTCGAAACCTGCAGTTTCTCGTACACTCGCGCCAGGTGGAAATCAACGGTCCGTTTGCTGCAACACAGGCCCGTGGCTACTTCCTTGCTGGACTTGCCCTCGAGCACGAGTTTCAGGACCTCGATCTCCCTTTTTGTGAGCCTGATCAACGTCTCTTCTTGATGCTCGGACGAGTCGATAGTGTCCATTTGTGTGACTCCCGCGCGTACTTCCCCGGAAGCAACGTACAACTCCATATTCGCCCTGCGGCTCTGAGAACTCCGCCGCCGAGATGAATGGTACAGGGCGAAAGCACAGACTATTCTGCGATTGTGACGGAAACACGCCAGACCGGTAAACCAGCATCATGGCCGCATCGCCTTCACGCCATAAGTTTACCATAATCTTCACAGTTTGTCAACCGCGACCGCCCTGCACAGGAATGATTCGGCCGCGCGTCGAACAGAGGAATCGGCGGTTGCGGCCCACCCGTTACCGGCTGGAAGTGGCGATTGAGAGCGCAAGTGGAGGAGCTGATGTCCCGCACAATGCACGTCGTTTCGCATACTCATTGGGACCGCGAGTGGTATCTTACATTTCAGCAGTTCAGGCTTAGGCTGGTAGATCTGATCGACCACCTGCTCGAGATACTCGACACCGACCCCGGCTTCAAGTACTGGAACTTCGACGGCCAGACGATCGTTCTGGAGGACTACCTGCAGATTCGGCCCCAGAACGAGGAGAAGCTCCGCGCGTACATCCGCGATGGACGGATACTCGTCGGGCCCTGGTACCAGCTCAACGACGAATACCTCGTCAGCGGCGAATCCACAATCCGAAGTCTCCTCATCGGACACAGGGCCGCCCAGAAGTACGGCAAACCTATGAAGGTCGGCTATATCCCCGACCAGTTCGGCAATATCTCGCAGATGCCGCAGATCTTTCGCGGGTTCGGAATCGACAACGCCATCTTCGGGCGCGGCTACCAACTTGCGGACGATCGGAAGATGGAGTTCCACTGGGAATCGCCGGACGGCAGCGAGGTTCTCGCTTCACTGATGGCATTCTGGTACAACAACGCGCAGCGGTTTCCGTCGGACACGGAGAAGGCGGTCGAGTACACTGAGGCCATCAGGGAGCGGATGGCTCCTCATGCCGCGGTACCCGAGCTTCTACTGATGAACGGCGTCGACCATCTGGAGGCGCAGAGAGGACTGCCGGACATCCTCAGGCGCGTCAATGAGCGCCTCGACGGCGACCGACTGGTGCACAGCACTCTACCCGCCTACATGGGTGCCGTGAAGGCGGACGTCGATAGGCTCGGTGTACCGCTGCAGACGTTCAGGGGCGAGTTGCGCGAGGACCGGGGTGGATCGGTACTGGCGGGCACCCTGTCAAGCCGTATGTACCTGAAGCAAGCGAACCACGCGACCGAGAACTGGCTCGAGGAGTACATGGAACCGACGTCCACGTTCGCATGGCTGCTCGGCAGCGAGTACCCGGCGGACTACCTTACCTACGCATGGAAGCTCCTCATGCAGAACCATCCGCACGACTCGATCTGCGGCTGCAGCCTCGACCAGGTGCACGACGAGATGGTCCCGAGATTCCAGCAGGTCCAACAGCTCGCGGAGGAGTTCACGAATCGGGGCCTCGGATACGTCTCGTCCCGGGTCAAGACCGACTCCGACGCCCTGCTCGTCTTCAACCCGCTCAACTGGGCGAGGACCGACAGGATACGCGCGACGATCGACATCCCAGCGGGCGATCCCGTCCGCGACAAGCCGGAAACCGATCCGGCCCGGTACGTCGAGGCGATCGAGCTTCGGGATGACCGAGGAGACTTAGTCCCATACTACGAGGTCGGTTCATCACTGCAGGTGAAGCAGGTGCTTTCGCCGATAGAGCTTCCGCTCGCCATGATGGTCCGGCGCTTCGAGATCGAGTTCGTCGCGAGAGACGTGCCAGCATGTGGGTACAAAACGTACACGATCCACCCGGCAGCCGATCATGAGGACGGCATTCAGTCGGACTTCGTTCTCGGCGTAGACAGCATCTCGAACGGCCTGGTGGAGATCAGAGCCGACGGCGGGGGCATCACCGTCCGCAGTCTCGTTGCCCCTCAGATCGGGGATTTCCGAGAGGTAGGCGTTCTCGAGGACGGCGGGGACGTCGGCGACGAGTACCTCTACCGCAAGCCTGCCGAAGACAGAATCGTCACGACCGCCGGTACGAGCCCGGAGGTCACGCTCATGACAGGAGATCCGGTGACCGCCGTCCTGAGGATACGGGGGATGATGCGATTGCCCGCGTCCGCGACCCCCGACGGAAAGGGGCGCTCGGACGAGATGGCCGACTGCCCGTACACGAGCTACTTCACAGTCACCGCCGGCTCGCCGAGGATCGACGCCGTCACGGAGTTCGATAACCGCGTGAAGGACCACCGGTTGCGAGTGCTGTTCGCCAGCGGGATTGACACCGACGTTTCGCATGCGGAGGGGCAGTTCGACGTCGTGACGCGGCCCGTTCGTCCGCCGGCGGACTGGGCTAACGCCGCGCCGTACTATCCTCAGCGCGTGTGGGTCGATGTAAACGACGGTACTCGCGGCTTGACGATTGTCAACAGGGGCATGCCGGAGTACGAGGTCTACGACGACTCGGAGCGAACGGTCGCCCTAACGCTTCAGCGGAGCGTTGGACGGTTGAGCGGCGGATCGGACGCACCGGGAGCGAAGCTGACTCCCGGCGCGCAGTGGCCCGGTCTTCATCGCTTCGAATATTCCATCGTGCCTCACGCCGACAGTTGGGAAGAAGCCAGGGTCTGGGTCCAGGCACACCAGCATGATGTGCCGATGTACTGCATCCAGACCGACGCACATGACGGCGACCTTCCGATGGCGCACAGCTTCCTAGATGTCACGCCGTCAGAACTGCTGGTAACCGCCGTCAAGAAGGCGGAGGACAGGGATACGGTGATCGTTCGGTTCTTCAACATCCTTGACAAGCAGATTCACGGTGCCACCGTCCGAATGGATCGCGCTGCGTCCGCCAGGGCGACCAACCTGAACGAGGAGCCGGAGCGTGAATTAATCATGGGCGCGGACGGCGTCGTCAAGTTCGACGTGCCGGCGAAGAAGATCGTCACGGTGGAGTTCACATTGGAGGACAAGTAGACATGCACATCAAGATACTCGGCACCGCCGCCGCTGAAGGGATTCCCTCGATATACTGCGGATGCCCGACATGCACCAAGGCTAGAGTGCTGGGCGGCAAGGAATATCGCAGCCGTTCGTCGGCAGTGTTCGGCGGCAGGCATCTGATCGATCTATCGCCGGACATCTGGTATCACACTACGATCCTGGGACTGAACACGGTCGACCTCGAGAACCTGTTCATCACGCATCCGCACTTCGACCATTTCTCCTTCCGGGAGCTGCACTGGCTCGTACCCGGGTTTGCCAAGTGCCACCCAAATCCGCTCAGCATCCACGGGAACAAGACGGTAGTGACGCGCGCGGCCGAGGTGCTCGGCAGCCACGCGGACACCACGGCCACTCTGCACGAACTCGAGCCGTACAAGCCGGTCGAGGTCGAAGGCTACACTTTCACGCCGGTCGTTGCCCTGCACATGCCCGACGATCTCTGTTTCAACTACGTGGTGCAGTCCGGCGGATGGACGGCCCTCTACGCGTGCGACTTCGGCGAATACCCGGAGGAGACATGGGATTTCTTCAGGAAACACGCGTTCGACGTGGTGATCTCCGAATGTACGAGTGGGCCCGGCTCGGGAGGAAAGGGGCATATGGGGTTCGAAAAGGTATTTGCGATGAAGCACCGCCTGGAGGAGATCGGCAGTTTCGCCGACGGCATCTACGTCCTGACGCACTTCTCGCACAATGCCGGAGTGTTACACGAAGAGATCGCCGATTGCGTGGCCGCGGAAGGGATCCAGGTGGCCTACGACGGGATGGAGATCACTATCTAGGAGGGCTCTCTGATGAGAGACCTGCACTGGGAACTGTCCACTCTATACGAGATCGGGCGCATGCTCTCCGCCAGCCCTGAGCTTCACGACCTCGCGCAGACCGTCGTCGAGGCGACGGTCAACCTCGCCAATGCTGATGCGAGCTGGATAGCCCTTCACGACAAGCAGAGGAAGGTCTATTTCTACGGCGCGAGCTACAACCTGCCGACAGACGTCGCAAGAGGCCTGGTAGACTCCCTCGGGGGCCAGTTCCCCGCCGAGTCGGCGACCGCTCTCGAGCCTCTGATCCTGACTGAGATTGCAGAGCACCCGGGACTTCGCACATTGGCACGCAAGAAGTCGCTCGGGGCGGCGGTCATCGTCCCGATAGTCCACAAAGGCTCTCCCGCCGGGATTCTCGCGGCGTTCTGGAACAAGTCGGGCAGGATACTTTCCGAAAGGCTCGAGCCGGTGTTCCTTCTGGCGAATCAGGCGGGGGCGGCCATCGAGACCGCCCGACTGCTGGAAGAGGCGCGGCACCGTTCCGACGCGCTCGACGCGATCTCGAAGGTGGCGCAGACAATCGGCGCATCCACGAACACCCGCTGGGCGCTGAACGTAGTCATGGACGAGGCTAATCGGCTTCTCGGCACGGACATAAGCAGCGTCAGGCTGATCGAGCCGAGCACCGGCGACATGGTCATCCGCGCTTCGCAGGGGCTCGGCAAGCAGACCATGAAGCGAATCCGGCTCAAAGTAGGCCAGGGGGTGCCCGGCTGGGTGGCAGAGCACGGAACGCCGCTCATAGTGAACGACTGCCGGTCCGAGCCGCGCATGGACTATTTCCCGAACGATGCTGAACCGATTTCCTCGATGGTCTCAGTCCCGCTGCTCCTCGAATCCAAGACAATAGGAGTCCTCACGGTCGCGTGCACTGAGCCGAAATGGTTCACGGAGGAAGACCAGCACCTACTGCTCTCCCTCGCCGGACAGGCGGCGGTTGCGATAGAGAACGCCCGGCTGTACGAACAGGCGAAGAGGCGTCTATCGGAGCAGAAGATACTCTACCGTCTCGCGCAGGAACTGGCGTCCGCCCTCGACGTTCCGAGCGCCCTCACGTTCGTCGTATCGCACATGTGCCTGTCGTTCGGCGCGAAGTTCGGGTCCATCAGGCTGCTCGACGAGACGGGAATGTACCTGCAGACAGGCGCGATCTACGGCCTGTCCGACGAGTACACCCGGGTTGCCAACGAGAACGTGCAGGTATCCATAGCGCCCGACACGCCGAACGGGCAGAGTCCGGCCGCGCTCGCCATCCGCAACAAGAAGATTTATGCGATCAGCAACGTGTTCAAGGACCGCCGATTCGCGGCCTGGCGAGAGATGGCGCGCATGGAGAGCTACACGTCCGTGATCGCCGTGCCGCTCATTCCGGCCGATGAGCCGATCGGGGTGTTCAGCCTCTACTTCAGGGATGCGAAGAAACTCCAGCCCTCCGAACACGAACTGCTGCAGACGGCGTCGCGCACGTCCGCAATCGCACTGCAGCGAGCGCTGCTCGACGAGAGACTGCTCAAGGAAGAGGTTACGCGGCGCGCACTTGAGGAGATCAGCCATCTCAAGACCGAGTTCGTCTCGCTCGTATCCCATGAACTGAGGACGCCGCTGACCTCGATCCAGGGTTACGTTAAGACCATACTGGCGGGACACTCGGGCGAACTGAATGAGGTGCAGACTGAGTTTCTCACAACTGTGAGCCGGAACACGGACCGGCTGGTGGCGCTCGTGAACGATCTGCTCGACATATCCAAGATCCAGTCCGGGCGACTCGACCTGGTGCTGACGCCGGTGGACCTCACCGAGGTGTGCGAGCACGAACTAGAATCGCTGAAGGCCCTTGCGGACGAGAAGAGCATCTCGATAGTGACCGACGTGGAGGCTGACCTGCCGCCCGTGCGGGCGGACGCGAACAGGCTCGGACAAATCCTCGCGAATCTCGTCTCGAACGCGGTCAAGTACAGCGCCGATTCTACTACCATCAAACTGACCGCTTACCGCGTGGACAAGAACGTGTTGATCAAGGTGATAGACACCGGCATGGGAATCGCACCTGAGGAGCGCGGCAAGCTCTTCCAGATGTTCTACCGCGGAGAGAGCGATTCCGTCAGACAGATCCGAGGGACCGGACTCGGGCTGGCGATCACGAAGCATCTGGTCGAGATGCACGGAGGAAAGATCTGGGTCGAAAGCGAAAAGGGTCACGGCAGCACCTTCAGCTTTACGATACCGATCGCCGCAGTCGGATAGTGACGAGCCTCGCGGTCGGCACGCCGAACGCATACGAGGGAGGTGGAGACATGGCCAGGGTGTTGATAGTGGATGACGAAGCGGATGTAGTCCGCCTGCTCCAGTTCAGGTTTGAGAAGGAAGGTTTCGACACGATCACCGCCGCGGACGGGCAGAGCGGGCTCGCGCTCGTTGAGGCGGAGATGCCTGATCTCGTGATACTCGACATAATGATGCCTCTGATGGACGGCATGGAGGTTCTGCGGCAGATCCGCTCCCGCAGGAAGACCTCCAAGGTACCCGTCATCATGCTTACCGCGAAGACCGCGAGCATCTCCGTGGACGAGGCGAGGCAGCTCTGGGTATCCGACTACATTATGAAGCCGTTCGACCCAGAGGTGCTCGTCAAGAAGGCAAAGAAGGCGCTGAAGATGCCGACCGAGTGACCCGGCGGCCGACGTAGAGACGGCCTGTCACTCCGAGTATCCCATACGCACTCCAGGAGCATGCAGTGGCCCGTTCTGAAGCAGCAAGGTTCAGTTTCAGACAGTATGGCAGCGCTTCTCAGCAGTTCGAGAACGAGTTGGTCGCACAGCTCCCGGGGCTGTTGATAACTCAGTTCACCGTGCCGCAAGCGCCCCGGAACGGCCATCACGGCTCGACAGGTCTCAGGTTCGACTTCATGGACGACTGGTACAGCGTCGTCGCGTACCTGGACGACGAGAAGAGGCCGACGGGGTACTACCGCATCTCGTGCCAGTCCCCCCTGCACCAGGCCGACGGGACGTGGAAGGGAGTCGGACTCGTGCTCGAGGCAGACGTGGAGCCCGACTGGCAGTACTCGATCCTGCACGAGGAGGAGTTCATCCAGGCGGTGGAAGACGGATGGATGCGTGTGTACTCGGCCGCCAAAGCGCGCCAGGCTCTGCGGGACATCTGCAAACTGCTCGACGCTCACAGCCTTCCTCAGGAAGTCATGGATGCCCTCGGAGTCGAAACCGGGAATTCTGACAGGTAAGCGCCTATTCCCCCTGACCCGATACTCTGTCTGACAGCAAGATCACGGCAAGGCCGGTCAGTATCAGGGGGGATCACCTGTTGGAGAAGAGCATTTCCTTCACTCACGAGGAAGCGACCGCGCTGCTCGAGATGTCACTCTGCGCCTCAGGTCCGGGTTCCAGCGAGGCCGCGGACAGCGCGCTCAGAAAGCTGGGCGACCTTTGCAGGCAATTCGCGCTCGACGAGGACAGCCGGGGGTTGTGTCCCCTCCGAGCGGCGCCGTAGAGTTGACGACGCGTTCACACCGTGTTCCCAAAACTGGTAAAATTACCTATAGCAGATGAGCCGAACCTGTGTTAGCATAGTTGTACCGCGCAAGGGGCAGGCGGTAGACTCGATAGCCTCCCTCAGGCTAACGCAAACAATCCCGTCTCTACGGGACGCACGGCCGGATGCCACCAGAGTCTGCCATCTGCCCTCCTTATTTCATCGCCCTACGACAGCTCTAGTTGAGTTTCCGCACGTCATCCGCCTTTCGCACCCGGATCACCGGCAGACGAACCCCCGTGCCTTCGGGGGACTCGACCGAGCTGATTCCGGTCACGGACAGATAGTCACCAACAGCCGGTTTGGGCGCGCTTCCCACGAACACCTTGAGTCCCTGGAATCCCGATCCGTCTATCAGCCCGGAACCATCCTCGAGGTAGAAATAGTTCCAGCCGACGGACTTGACGCGACCCCAGACACGCACCAGCAGCCCGCAGTTGTAGAGACCGACGCCGGGCGTTTCGCCGCCGTACGCCGCGAGAGCGCCGCCAACCGCCCGAGCCGGCATCCCCAGAGGACGGGGCAGCGTACCGGTCCCGTCAGGCGTCACGGAAGGGGTTATCAGCGCGCGCTCGCCGTTCACCGACGACAGCTTGCCGTTGACTCTCACCCGGTCGCCGATCGCCGCCGCGACGGTTGTGCCGGGTCCGCAGTAGACCATGACACCCGCTGACCGATCGGCCTCCTCGATGTAGAAACGATCGCCGAAATCAGTGATTCCAGCGGTGACCACCCTGCCGGGAAGACTCACATTCGCCCCGTCCGACTGACCGAGCACCTCGCCGATGCTTGCATAGACGGTCGGGCTCTCCGATAGGGACCTGAATGCGTTGATCCTTCCCCACCCCGAGAATCGGTCCCATCCGGTCGCGCCTATGTCGTCGCAGGTGCGCTCGATCTGATCGCGGACCTGCCGGTTATCCCAGGTCGGGTTGTGCGCCCAGATCAGGCCCGCCAGTCCGGAGACAAAGGGAGCGGCCGCGGATGTTCCCGACATGGCCTCGTACTCGGTCCACTCCTCAAACCACGGATCGTAGTAGCCGGGGACCGCGCCGTAGATGTTGTTGCCGGGCGCCAACACGTCGAGCGAATCCCCGTAGTTGCTGCCGCCGAGTATCCAGTCCGCAGAGGTGCACCGGCGGTCATACTCGTTGGACGCGCCGACAGAGATGCAGACCGGATAGTACGACGGGTAGTGACGATCGGTTGCGTCGTCCAGGTCGTCATTGCCACTCGCCGCGACTACTAAGCATCCCGCGTTCCATGCATAGTTCACGGCGTCCTCGAGCGCCTGCACGTGATCGTAGGTCCCGAAGCTCATGTTGATGATCCTGGCACCGTGATCCACGGCCCAGATGATTCCCTCCGCGGCGCCGGCCTCGTCGCCCTCACCGGTCGAGTCGAGCACCTTGATCGGCATGAGGAGCGCGTTCCAATCCACCCCCGCAACCCCTTCTGCATTGTTCGTATTGGCAGCCGCCACGCTGGCGACGAAGGTGCCGTGCATGTGGTCGTCATCGGTATCCGACGAGCCATCAAGGGCATTGTACCCGTCTATCACTTTGCCGCCGAGGTCCCAATGGTAGGACTGGATGCCGGTGTCCACGATTGCGATAATAGTTGAATCCGAGCCCTGCTCGATGTCCCATGCCTCCGGCGCGTGGATGTCGTACCGACCGTCGGGGTTGTAGAGGCCCCACTGACCCCCGCTGGGGATGCATATCTCCAACTCGGGGATGCACCATTCCTGGCCCTCGAACCACTCGTCGTCGGGCATGGTGGCGTCAAGGCGCAATACATGGTTCGGAGCGGCCCATACGACATTGGGGTTCTTGCGGAACTTCGCAACGGAGTCCTCTACGGAGCGGCCGGGTTTGAGCTTAAGATGATGCACGCCGATGCGCGGCAGGGACCGGCGAACCGTCGCCCCCAAGGCGGCCGACACGAGGTTCGCCCTGGCACCGGGTTTGAACTTGACTAGTATCTCGCCGTCTCTGTACCTCTCGCGGCCGGCAGCCGCAAACGAGACGGACAGACCGAAGAGGGCTATCATCAGGAAAAGGATGCTTCTCTTTGCGCGGAACATCGGGGATACCTCCTGGCAGGACGCACAGGTCTTCCTACATGATATTATACCATGTCGAGCGGCTTTCGCCGTCAGTCCGAGACGAACCCGGTGAATACGGGATTTGCCATGCGCCAGTTGGTTTGACTCGGAATCCGACGCATCTGTTCCAACTACATCGGGTTGCCAGGGGTATATCCATCTGATAGAATGGCCGAGACCGATTTCAACCTCATGGGGACTTATCATGGCAAAGGCAACAGCGCTCGCGGACAGCGCCGCTAGGATGGAGAAGAACACTCCCGCGATAGGGGTCTTCTGCGCGGGCGACCCCCGCATTGACAAAGACAGCCGCCAGCGATGCCGGAACATCGTCAGGATGGCCGCGGACGCACTTGCCGGCGGGGTCAAGATGCCCGACGGCTCGCCCGCCCGGGTCGTCTACACACCGATACTGGTTGATGGAGAAAAGCAGGCTGATGCGGTCGCCGCACAGTTTCAGGACGCAGGCGTCCGGGTGCTCGTCTGCACGCCCGACACATGGGCATTTCCTCAACTCAGCGTGATATCACTCCTCCAGCAGTTTCCGAAGGACACGCCGATAAACTTCACCTGCGGGAACAGCGGGCCGAAACCGGGAGTCGTTTTCGCGCACGCGGTGAACGGCGCGCTCGCCCAGTACGGCAGGCTCTCCCACCTGAACGTCGGCACATGGCCTGATTCCGGCCTCAAGCCCGTCATGACCGACCAGACCGCGCAGGCGCTCACGGACTGGGCTTCGGCGGCCGTAGCAACCCAGGCGTTGAAGGGCAGCCGCGTGGTGGTCTTCGGACACGACTCGATGGGCATGGAGACGGCGCTGGCGCACATTCTTCCCACTCGCAGGCAGTTCGGCATCGAGATCACAAGGCTCGACATGAAGCTCCTGGCTGACATGCTTCAGAAGGAGGGCTACGATCCGAAGGAACTGAAGGCGTTTCGCGCGTTCATTGACCGGCATGTCGGGGAGAGGCTGGAACTCCGCGACCAAGCCGACTCGGAGCGATTCGATCGGAGCCTCGCGCTCTACCTCATCACCCGCGACCTGATGCGCGACCTGAACGCGGTCGGCGGCGGTTTCATGAGCCAGCTGGAGTGGGGATCGGACGCGCGGGGCATCCCCCTGCCCGTAGCCGACGCAATGGAGTCGTTCTTCAACTCGACGTTCGATCACAACGGACGGAAGGTCCCGATTCCGTTCGCGACGGAGGCCGACGTACAGGGCCTGCTCACGATGCTCTTCATGAGCGCCCTCACCGGCGGGAATCCGCCCCTCTTCATGGACTTCCGCAAGGTCTGGGAGCGCTGGGAACTGGAGGCATTGGCGGCGAAGTCGGGCGTGAAACTGCCGAAGAATCAGGTGTGGGCCGAGAAGGGACTGGTGGACGGAGACAACTCCGGCAGCGCGTCGCTCGACTGGGCGGCGAAGCCCGGCGCCTCCGTGAAGGAGATACTGTCGGGGGTGAGCATGCCGCTGGCGGATGAGGGGTACTTCCCCGGGCTCGGGAACTCGGTGACATTCGTCTCTCCGGGAGGACTCGAGGGCATCGCCGGCAGGATCACTTACAGCAGCCTCTCCGACATGTTCGGCCTGAGTTGGGACGAGGCGACGACGGCCGACGTGCCTGAGAAGCTGGCGACCGCGCTCGGTCAGAGTACCACTCCCACTTGGCCGCACACCTTCGTCGTGCCGAAGTACGCGAGCATGAACGAGTACAAGCACTACCCGCCGGCGAACCACCTGCACATGATCCAGGGACTCAGCGTCGCCCGGCTGCAGTACTGGATGGACCTCAACAACGTGTTCTCCCAGGCGAAGTGGGCCGCGAGACCGGCGTTCGTCGAGGGAGTGGACCGCCCGACGCCGCTCCTATACCTGGTGAACGGCGGCGAGGACAACGCGAAGCTGATGCTCGGCAGGAAAACCTAGTCGGCCGGAGACATGCCGTCAGCGCCGGAGTGACCCTCCGGCGCTGACGATCCTCGAATCCGATCTACCACTTGGTCCGGGCGGTGTAGGTAACCTTGACCTCGCCGTCCTTGGGCACCTCGACCAGGAACTCGGCCGTGGAGGCATCCTTCTTCTCGTACTTGTGGCTCGACTGAAGGATTCTCCAGTCGCCGAAGAGATGCTCGACGACGGTGATCGTCACCGGTGCATCCTTGTGGTTGCGCAGGCTGATCTCGAAACTCTCCTCGACCTCGATGTTGCTGATCCGGCGGAAGTTGGCCCGCGTGTGCTCGCCGACGATGTCGAACGCGTCGCCGAGGTAGAGGCGGATCTTCTCGTCCTTCGGGGTGTGATCTATCTCATCCTCGCCGACGAAATGCTGGTTCGCGCCGGCTTCCTGCTTGTAGACGCGAACGCGCCCCTTCGGGAGCGGGATACCGAGGTTGTTCTCCCTGGTGTTGGCGATCTCGACCAGCACGTTTACCTTCTTGTTCGCCGACACATCGTAGCTCTCGCCGGGCCGGTAGTTGCCGTAGCGGTAGGACCACCACCACTGCTTGCGCCCATCGTAGATGTAGATTTTCTTCGACGGCACCTGCGCGGCGGTCATCAGCGTGATCTGCTTGGTCTCCTTGTCTCGGACGGTCGTCTTCCCCTGAAGCGTGTAGAGATGGTACTCGAAGAACGACTTCTCCTCGAACTGGGGAGCTGCGGCAACTCGAGCCATCTCGAGTCCGCCGAACCCGCCCTCGTAGTCCTTGTACTGCGGCTGAATCCTCCGCACGTCGCCTGCCATGAGATTGAGCGATGCGTTCTCGTAAGTCGCGCCGCTTCCGTTGTTCAGCGTAACCCACCCGGTGATGTCCACGAACTTGTCGAGCGGATCCACGACCGCCACGTAGTCCGCCATCCAACCCACGCCGTTCGTCAGGTAGGAGACCTGCGTGTTGTGCGCGCCCGCCTTGTCCGCCTCGAGCTTCCACATGAGCGTCGGCGTGGACACCAGTCCGCCCGGAAGCTCCTGAACCTCGATCTCGCCCGACGGGTCGAGGAGTATGCCGGTCGCGGTCTGGATGACCCGACCGTTCTGTGCGGAACTAAGAAGGACCCCATCCTGCTCGACGACTCTGCCCTCGACAATCCGGCGAATCTTCACCTTCTTGCCGATCGACTTGTTCAGGATCGTGTCGGGGCTGACCAGATCGTACTGGTAGTTCTGCTCGCGGACGACGACACCCTCGGGATCGGTGAGCGACTTGAAGGCGACGGACGTCGGCTCGATCTGAGACGCGACATCCAGCACGGAGACGTAGTTGATCCCCTGTGTCAGGGTCATCTCCCTCTGCTCCTTGACGAGGGCGAAGTTCTGATTGTAGACGGTAAGCTCGACATCCTTCGGCTCACCGGCAGTCCCGGCCGCGAACACCGGGGTGAAGGCGATCAATGAAACGATGAACAGCAGAAGCACTTTCTTCATGGCACTCTCCTCTCGGATACGAGACTGGATACAATCATTAGACTCACTTTCCAACGGATGCTTCACTTCGGAACAGGCGCCGCAGTTTCCTCCTGACCCGCCGCGCGGCCTCGACGAAACTCCTGAGCGGGCTCATCGCGAGTCTGATCGCCTGCTCGGGGCACACTTCCTGGCAGCAGTAACACCGAATACACGCCGCGTAGTCAACCCGCAGGTTCTTACCCTTCCCGGCTATGGCCTCAACCGCGCAGGTCTTCACACAGCTCCGGCAGCCGGAGCACCTCTTCCGAATGAAGACAGGCTTGCGCACCAACTGGTTGCGGAGCATCCGATATAGAGGTTTCGGCAGGCGGCTCACGATATCCCCTCTGGGAGGCATGAGGAAGTCCTCGATGCGCACTTCGCTCACCGCAGCACCGACGACCTGTATCTGCGAGAGATCGGCGACACCGACCCCCTGCTCATGCGCGAGCCTGAGAGTAGGAATCTCCATCGGATCGACGCCAGCGGCCGCGCAGGCGACCGCATCGAGCGCGACCGGATCGGACGATGCGATGATCACGCCGAAGGTGCGCCTCCGACCGGCAGCCGGACCCTGCCCGTCCATGCCGACGATGCCGTCCATGATCGAGAGAGTCGGCCGGACCGCTCGAAGCAGGTCCACGAGTATCTGAGCGAACATCTCGGGATTGCTGCCCGCCTGAAGGTGGTACTGCAACTTGCGACGCCCCGGAATCAGGCCGAAGAGGTTCTTGACCGCTCCCGAGAGAAGCGTCAGCTCGTGAGTCTTGAACTTGCAGACACTGATCAGAGCCTCTCCACCATTGAGAGCCTCGGTCAGCGTTATGCTGCGAAAGACTCGGGCATCGGGTACCTCGCGCTCCATTCGGCGTTCGTCCAAGCGGAGCGAGGTCGCCCCGGTTCGCTGCAGAACGTCGGCCATGCCGGTGACTCTCAGGAGATGCTCGTAGCCCACCGGAGTGTCGGCGCGGATCGAGGGGCAGTCGCCGATCACGCACCTGGCTCCGGACGCGGCCGCGAGGCCTACGACCGCTTCGACGACAGCGGGATGCGTAGTGACGGCGTGTTCCGGCGGATGAGGGGACAGCAGGTTGGGCTTGATGAGCACCTTCTCGCCGAACGTGACGAACCGCTCGATGCCGCCTATAAGGTCAACCGCTTCCCTAACGGCCCGGAGGACGTTCGACGGCGTGTAGTCTTCGCACTTGACGATGGATACAGCAGTTCTCACCGGCGCCGCCTTTCCAGACTGATGCCAGTGAACTGTTCGGCGCGGGACGATCTTCGACCTGCCTCTGCAAGAGACACGCCGGTCTCACGAGCGCGGTTGTCACAAGGATGGAGTCTGGCGGGCAGCAGCACGGCGCCTGCCGTTCATCCGCCCGGCAAGATGGTATCGGATATTCGACGTGACGATACCGTCCTTGAACAGGAGCGCGAACTTGAGCATGAGTCCGGACTGGTTGTGGAGAATGCGGTGCCACCACTTGCCGGTCACGAACTCGGGGAGTACGACAGTGACCATCTGGTTGCCGCTCTCCTCCTTGACTTCGTCGAGGTACTCCATCAGCGGACCGACCAGCGACCTGTATGGAGATTCGAGGATGATAAGAGGGATTCCACCACTCCACTTGTCCCAGCGTTCCACAAGAAGTTCGGTATCGAGCGGATCGGTCTCCACGTGTATCGCACGCACCTGTGCGGACAGGGACTTCGCGTATTCCAGTGCGGGCAGTACACCCTTGTGCAGCGACGGAGTCAGAACGAGTACCACGTTGTCGATCGGAACAAAGCTGTCCTCCGGGGTAAGTCGGAGTTCGTTGCCGAGAGCAACGTAGTGCTTGTTGATCCTCGAGAACACGTATACGAGTGTCGGTATGAGAATGAGAACGATCCACGCCCCCTCCGAGGCCTTGGTGACCGCCTGCACGATGCAGACGATCGCGGTCGCGACGGCCCCCACTCCGCTGATGATCACGCCGCGACGCCACCCCCGCTGTCTGAGGCGGATGAAATGCCTGACCATTCCCGACTGCGACAGCGTGAACGAGAGAAACACACCAATCGCGTACAACGGTATCAGGGCATTCACTACCCCCCGGAACACTACGATCAGGGTGACCGCAAGGAGCGACAGCACGACGATTCCGTTTGAGTAGACGAGTTTGTCGCCGAGATTGTAGAGTTGTCTAGGCAGGAAACGGTCACGCGCCATGATGGAACCGAGGCGCGGGAAGTCGGCGAAACTCGTGTTGGCGGCCAGTATCAGTATCAGAGCAGTGGAGACCTGGAAGAGATAGTAGAACCAGTTCCTCCCAAAGACCGCTGCCGCGATCTGCGACGGCACGGTCTGGTACCCTGCTGCTGTCTGCTCCATCGGAATCACGTGCCCTTTCCACGCGACGAAAGAGATCCCTATGAACAGTGTCGCCAGCAGTGATATCATGATCACCAGAGTCGCTGCAGCGTTCTTGGACTCCGGGGGGCGGAACGCGGGTATCCCATTGCTCACCGCTTCCGTCCCGGTCATGGCCGCGCAGCCACTGGCAAATGCCCTCAGGATAAGAAAACCCAGCAGGAGACCTGACGCGCCGAGGTGCACCGGTTCGGGCACGGAGCCTGCAGGCGGAGGAGGGACAGCAAAGCCGGCATCGGTGAATATCCGGTACACACCCATCGCCACGAGCGTCAGCGCGCTCCCGACGAAGACGTAAGTCGGCAGGGCGAACAGCGCTCCGGACTCCCGAACACCGCGCAGGTTCGCGAGGGCTATGAATATCACCACGCAGACGGCAAGCTCGACGTGATAGTGCTGGTAGTGGGGCAGAAAGGATAGAACGGCCGCAACACCGGACGATACGCTTACCGCCACGGTCAGGACGTAGTCGATCATCAGGGCGGCTCCTGCAAAGAGGCCCGGAGTCGTGCCGAGATTGTCCTTCGCCACAATGTATGCCCCGCCGCCGGAAGGATACGAGAAGATCGTCTGGCGATACGAGGTGGCCACTATCGTCATCAGGGTAACGATCGCGACGGCGATATAGATTAGCGCGTTGGAGTGCGTGATCAGCAGCGGGCCGATGAGGATCAGTGCGAGCAGAATTTCCTCAGTAGCGTAGGCGACCGATGAGATCGGGTCCGATCCGAAGACGGGCAGCGCGATGAACTTCGACAACCTCTCATGTATCGCTCTCGAGGAGGGTATGGGATTCCCGATCAGCAGTCGCCTGATCCAATAGAGCATTTCATCCTCCGGGATCCGACGGGCTTGCCGGTCGATGCCGGATCACCCGTCGACTCAGCCTCGTCCGGCATGCGCACGCACCATCCGCGTCGGGGATGAGTGACACCGCAGTTGGCCTTTTGCTCGACCTTCACGCAGCAGTGCAGGCGGGTTGCATGCCGGGGACATGCGCACATCGCCGCGAAGGAAAGTCCAGGAGTCGCTGCGGTAGTTGTCACTGCGTTCCCCTCGCATCCGCACAGTTCGAGTACTGCCAGTGTAGCAGATGCTGTGTGAAGCAGGCGTGAACTCAGGCTGGACAGACATTAAGATTCCGTTCATTCTTCCTCTTCGGTGTGAGCGATCACTAGGATGTCCACATTCTTTATCTCGCGCATGATCCGGTTGACGATCGAGCCTCGCACGATCTCGTTCCATCGCCTGCGTGCGGACTGCCCCATCACGATAAGCGTGGTCCCGGATTCGCGCACGTACTTGATCAGTTCCTCGGCGATGGAGTCACCCTGGAGTTCCGCCCACTCGCCGCCGAGGTTTCGAGTGAGGTCGCGGACTTCCTCGAGGATGTGCAGTTCCCTCCTGCCGGGCGTCGAGCCCGGCACGCGCACGTATACGCAGACGAAGTCGCCCTGAGTGCGCCGCGCTAGCCTGTAGCCCCTGCGAACGAGCTTCAGCGAGAGCAGACGAGGAGCGACCGCCACGACGATATGCTCGCGCGCGAGCTTGGCCTGCTCCATGTGGTGGTTCTGCATGTACTGATGCAGCTGTACGTCCACCTCATCGGCGGTCATTCGCAGAGCAAGCTCCCGAAGCGCCACGATGTTCCCCTTCTTGAAGAAATTGGCGAGCGCCTGGGAGATCTTCTCTTCGCGGTATATATCCCCGCGCCTCAGCCGATTGATTACGGCATCCGGGGTCAGGTCCACCAACTCCACCTCGTCCGCTTCCATGACGACGGAATCCGGAATGGTCTCCCTCACTCGAACGCCGGTCAGCTCCAAAACCGTGTCGTTAAGGCTATCCAAGTGCTGGATGTTGAGCGTCGAGATCACGTTGATGCCGGCGTTGCGTATCTCATCGATGCTCTGCCATCGTTTGGCGTGGACTGTGCCGGGGACGTTGGTGTGAGCCATCTCATCCACGAGGACCCATTCGGGTTTGCGCTCTATCACGGCGGCCGTGTCCAGCTCGTGAAATGTCTTGCCGCGATATTCGATCTGCTTCAGAGGGATCTGCTCGAGACCCTCGATCAGTTCCGCTGTCGCGGGGCGTCCGTGGGTCTCGATGAGGCCGATCACCACGTCTTCCCCGCGCGCGAAACGTCGGTGGGCCTCCGAGAGCATCCTGAACGTCTTGCCCACTCCGGGCACTGCGCCGAGGAAGATCTTCAGACGGCCGCGACTATCGGCGACATGCGATCGCAGTTCGGATTGTTCTTCGGTCACTATGGAACCTCGAGAACGGATAGGACGAATGGGATCATGGCAACCCCTGGAGAGCCATATTGAGCCGGAGCACGTTCACCCTCGGCTCTCCGAGAATGCCGAACTGCCGGGGCGTCGTGTTCTCGCGGATGAGATTTCGCATCTCGGCGAGCGTCATCCCCCGTACGGCGGCGACCCGCGCGGCCTGGGAGTATGCGTTCGCAGGAGAGATGTCCGGATCCAGCCCGCTCGCTGACGCGGTCACCATGTCCACCGGGATCGCGCCGCGCCTCAGCCCCGGGTTCTCCCTGATCAGTCTACGAACGTCCGCGCTTACGCGGTCTCTGAGCACCCTGCTAGTCGGCCCCAGATTCGAGCCGGCCGATGCCGATGCATCATAGCCTTCTCCCGCGGCAGACGGTCGAGGATGAAAGTACTCGGGCCGCGAGAAGGCCTGTCCGATCAGCATCGAACCCACGATGCAGCCGTTCCGTTCCACCAAGCTCCCATTCGCCCGGTCGGGCCACACTACCTGGGCGATGCCTGTGATCGCCCAGGGATAGAACAGACCGAGCAGGACCGTACTGAGCAGGATCAGTTTCGTAGATATCACGACGTGCCGTAACATGGTTGAGACACCTTATCTAACCGGCCAGACCGAGAGCCACCAGAAGCAGATCCAGCAACTTCAGGCCGATGAATGGAGCGATCAACCCTCCCAAGCCGTACACAAGCAGGTTGTTCCTGAGAAGCGCCCCTGCCCCGAGCGGCCGGTATCGCACACCCCTGAGCGCGAGCGGGATCAGAGCGACGATGATCAGCGCATTGAAGATCACCGCGGACAAGACCGCACTGTGCGGGGAGTTCAGATGCGTGATGTTGAGCTTGTTAAGCACCGGGTACGTCCCAGCAAATATCGCGGGGATGATCGCGAAATACTTCGCGACATCGTTAGCGATGCTGAAGGTCGTCAACGCCCCTCGGGTCATCAGCAACTGCTTTCCGATCTCAACAATCTCAATGAGCTTTGTCGGATTGGAGTCCAGATCGACCATGTTCCCGGCCTCCTTGGCGGCGGTCGTGCCTGTGTTCATCGCGACCCCGACGTCGGCCTGTGCAAGCGCGGGAGCATCGTTTGTGCCGTCCCCGGTCATCGCCACGAGCTTGCCCCGCGCCTGCTCCTTCCGGATCAGTTCCAGCTTGTTTTCCGGGCTGGCCTGCGCCAGGAAGTCGTCAACCCCGGCCTCCCGAGCAATCCAAGATGCGGTTATCGGGTTGTCTCCGGTAACCATGACGGTGCGAATCCCCATCGCCCTCAGTTGGCCGAATCGCTCCTGTATGCCCCCCTTGACGACATCCTTGAGGTGGACCACGCCGAGTATCCGATCACCCTCGGCGACTGCAAGGGGAGTCCCTCCCGAACTGCAGATTCGTTTCACGACTACGTCCAACTCAGGCGGCGACTCTCCTCCCTGCTGCCTCACCCAGCAGACCACGGAGTCGACCGCACCCTTCCGGATGTGCCGACCGTTCAGATCAATGCCGCTCATCCTCGTCTCCGCCGTGAACGGTACGAACCGCGCCTCGGCCTCGTTGATGTGCCGCCCTCGGAGCCCGAAGCTGTTCTTCGCGAGCACCACGATGCTCCGCCCCTCGGGTGTCTCGTCGCTGAGAGAAGACAACTGCGCAGCGTCGGCGACCTCGCTCAGTTCGACGCCGGGCATGGGAACGAACTCGCCGGCCTGCCGATTGCCCAGGGTGATCGTACCGGTCTTGTCCAACAATAGGGTGTCGATATCTCCGGCAGCCTCGACGGCGCGGCCGGACATGGCGAGGACGTTGTGTCGGATCAGCCTGTCCATCCCCGCGATGCCGATCGCGGAAAGGAGGCCACCGATGGTGGTTGGTATCAGACAGACGAGCAGAGCGACGAGCACGGAGATCGGCACTGCGCCGCCCGAGTAGATCGCAAACGCCTGGAGGGTCACCGCGACGAGAAGGAAGATGATCGTCAGCCCGGCGAGCAGGATATCCAGAGCCATCTCGTTGGGCGTCTTCCGCCTCGATGCCCCTTCCACCAAAGAGATCATGCAGTCGAGGAAGGTTTCGCCCGGCTCGGAAGTGATTCGCACGACAATCTGGTCTGAGAGTACCTTCGTCCCGCCGGTGACCGCACTCCTGTCCCCGCCGCTCTCGCGGATGACCGGAGCGGATTCACCTGTAATGGCGGACTCATCGACCGATGCGATGCCTTCGATAACATCGCCATCGCCGGGTATGGTCTCGCCCGCGGAGATCACCACGGTGTCGCCTTTCCGGAGCTCCGTGGCCGGTACCCGCCGGATCTCGCCGTCAGCGCGCAGATTCGCCATCGTGTCGGTCTTCATCTTGCGCAGACTATCGGCCTGTGCCTTTCCACGACCCTCGGCCATGGCTTCGGCGAAGTTGGCGAAAAGAACGGTGAACCAGAGCCAAGCCGCTATGCCGCCCAGGAAGGCG
Organism: Armatimonadota bacterium; assembly: GCA_017993055.1. Lineage (NCBI taxonomy): Bacteria > Bacillati > Armatimonadota > Armatimonadota bacterium. The sequence continues at coordinate 20,925 of JAGONM010000006.1, read as the reverse complement.
ATATCGCCCGAGGCCCGCACCAGGGCCAGGAAGACGTAGCCTGTACAGACGGCGCTTCCGACCTCGGTCACGAAAATCACCGGATTGCGGGCGAGGCTTCTCGGGTCGAGCTTCGCGAACGACCGGATCACCGCCTGTTTGATCAACTCGCTCTGCGGCACTCTCCGATTCTTGCCACGGCCTGCACCAAACTCACTTCGCGCGACATCGGTCATGCCTGTTACGTCCACCTCTCGCACCCCTCCAGCTAGAACGTTTGTCCCGCGTGCATCAGGAAATGCTCGACAATCGGGCCGAGCGCATACGCCGGGAAGAAGGTCAACGCCCCAATGATCAGTATAACCGCGACGACCAGGCAGACGAACAGGCCGCCAGTCGTCGGGAATGTGCCACTAGTCTCCGGGACGGTCCTCTTGGCGACCATCGATCCGGCGATCGCCATCGTCGGGATGATGAAGAGAAACCGTCCGATAAGCATGGCCAGACCCAGAATGAGATCGTAGAACGGTGTGCCAGACGTCAGTCCGGCGAACGCGCTTCCGTTGTTACCGCTTGCCGATGTGGCGGAATAGAGTATCTCGGAAAGGCCGTGAGGACCCGCGTTCAGCCGCCCGACAAGCCCCGGCGCGACGCTAGATGCGAGCGCGCCGACACAGAGCACGCTTGCCGCGACGACCAACACTGCCAGCATCGCCATCTTCATCTCCTTCGGCTCGATCTTCTTCCCAAGGTATTCGGGAGTGCGCCCGACCATTAGTCCGGCGATGAAAACCGCGAGAACGGCAAAGACGATAATGCCCAGCATCCCCGCTCCCACGCCGCCGAAGATCACCTCGCCTAGCGCGATGTTCAGCATCAGCATCCCTCCCCCGAGCGGGGTATAGCTGTCGTGCATGCTGTTCACCGCGCCGCAGGACGCATCAGTTGTCATGGTTGCGAAGAGCACCGAGTTGGCAATCCCGAATCGGACCTCCTTGCCCTCCATGTTGCCGCCGCTCTGAGCGGTGCCGGCTGCCTGGTCAACCCCGAGTGAGGCAAGGTTTGGGTTCGCGGCGGACTCCGCCCAGTACGTCACACCAAGTCCGGCAAGAAAGAGAATCATCATCGCGGAAAAGAACACCCATCCCTGACGCTGGTTGCCGGCGAACCGGCCAAAGGTGTACGTGAGCCCCGCGGGGATGGCGAAGATCGAAAGCATCTCGATCAGGTTCGTCAGAGGAGTTGAGTTCTCATAAGGATGGGCGGAGTTCGCGTTGAGGAATCCGCCGCCATTCGTGCCGATCATCTTGATCGCCTCCTGAGATGCGACAGGCCCCTGGGCGATCATCTGGTGTCGGCCCTCCATTGTGGTCGCAACCATGTGCGGGGAGAGGTTCTGTATGACCCCCTGCGACACGAGCGCTAGAGCGCACACGATAGACATCGGTAGCAGGACCCACAGGATGCATCGTGTGATATCCACCCAGAAATTGCCGATCTCGTTAGCTCCGCGGCGCGTGAGTCCCCGGAAGAGTGCTATCGCCAACACGACACCCGTCGCCGCCGAGAGGAAGTTCTGGACGGTCAGCCCTGCCATCTGGGTCAGGTAGCTGGCCGTAGTTTCGCCCGCATAGGCCTGCCAGTTGGTGTTGGAGACGAAGCTCACTGCGGTGTTGAACGCCAGATCCGGGCGGAATCCCCCGAACTGCTGCGGATTGAGCGGATGGACACACTGGAGGCGCAGCACGAGGTAGAGGAAGATCATGCCGACGAAGTTGAAGACGAGCATCGTCGCGGTGTAGGTCGTCCAGCGCATCTCGTCGTTCGGGTCGATTCCGCACGTCCGGTAGATTACGCGCTCGATCGGGCAGAGCGCCGGGTCGAGTAGTGTTCGACCCCCGCTGAACACCCGCGCCATGTACGCGCCGAGCGGTCTCGCAACCATGATGACCAAGGCGACGACGATTCCTATCTGCGCAAGATCGACAGTTCTCATCGGAAGCATCCATTCTCACTCAGAGTCGATCAGGTCTGAGAAGCGCCCAGACGAGGTAGACCAGAAGCCCCACCGCGATCATGCCGACTACCAAGTATTCGATGTTCATCGCGGCTCCCGTATCACAGGCTGTCCGCGCCACGGACGTACCAGAGGCACAGACCGAGAAAGGACATCATGACGACAAGGTACAGGAGATCCGCCATCATCTGAGTCTCCGCCGTCTGCAGGCCTCGCCCCAGCAGGCCAACTGCCAGGAAACATACAGCCGGCAGAGTCCCAGGAAGGCCAGCAGTGCGAGCATTTGAAGGAGTTGTGTAATCATCCGCACCATCTCCATTTCCTCCGCAATGGTATTGTACCAACATGGGGGTAAAATCGAGGTTAAGCAGGGTCGGGCAGGTGTAAAGATTCCATAAATAATGGTCAGGAGATGGAGAATCGGAAGCCGACGCCCGGTTCGGTGAGGATGTAGCGGGGGACCGAGGAATGGGACTCAATCTTCTTGCGAAGATGGCTGATGTGCACCCGCAGCGTCTGAGTGTCCTCGCCGTATTCGGGACCCCAGACCTGCTCCAGGATCATCCTAGAGGTCACGACCCGGTCGGCATTCTGCGCAAGATAGGCGAGAATGTCAAACTCGGTCCGGGTCAACTCGATGTCAGCGCCGGACCGCGTAACGCGGCGGGTTGCGATATCTATCTCCAAGTCCCCGGCGGATATGACCGGAGGGGCCGCCGGGATTCCGGATGCACGTCGAAGGAGGGCCCTGATCCGCGCCAGCAGTTCTCCGGCGGAAAAAGGCTTCGTCAGATAGTCGTCGGCGCCCAGGTCAAGCGCGCTGATCTTGTCCGCATCCCCCGAGCGGACGGATAGCACGAGGATCGGCCCATTGTACCATGCGCGCAGATCCCGGCAGACGTCGAGGCCGCTCGTGCCCGGCATCGAGAGATCCAGTATCACCAGATCAGGACTGTGGTCCACTGCCAGGTCGAGCCCCTCGTCCCCGTCGGCGGCCAGGATGACCTCGTAATGGCGCACGGCCAGGATGGTCTTGAGCGCCCGACGAATCTGCTCTTCGTCGTCAATCACCAGAATCCTGGCGCGTCTCTCAGGTATGCTCATCGCGCTGCGCTCCAACTAAGAATCAGGAAGTAGAATGGCGAACCGAGCGCCGTGCGGCTGCACGTCTTCGACAAAAATACTACCGCCGTGGGACTGAACGATCTCTTTGGCGATGGCAAGACCAAGACCCGTGCCCGAGGCCACGTTCCGGGCAGCGTCGCCTCGATAGAACTTCTCGAAGACACGTGTCCGTTCCTGCGGGCCAATACCCGGCCCGAGATCCTCTACCCAGATCCTGGTCCCAGCCGCGTCGTGGGACGCCCCGACGCACACGGACTTGTCGGGATCGCTGTACGCGAGCGCATTCTCGATGATGTTCTCCAGCGCTCGCGCCCATTGATGGAAATCGACCGAGATCAGCGGCAGATCGTCCGGCACCGAGAAGTCTATTCGCTCCTTGTGCTTGCCCCGGACCCTGGAGACCGCCAGACCGATGATATCGCCGACCTCACAGGGTTCAATCCGCGGCACCCAGGCATTCGACTCCAGCCTCGACAGATCGAGGAGAGAACCTATGCTGTCGTTCAGGCGGTCCAAATCCTCACTGACTGCGCGGAGTTCAGCCCTCATGGCATCGGGGTCCCAGGCGACATCCTCTTCGATCAGACTGGTGATCGTGGCGGTCAGCGCCGCAAGCGGCGTCTTCAGCTCGTGGGAGATCGAGGACATGAACGCGGACTTCAGCCTGTCGGCCTCCTTCAGAGCAGCCGCCTGGTTGGCGGCGTGCTGGAGGCGGCGTCTCTCGCGAAAAGCGGCGGCCTGGTTGACGATGGATACCAGCAGTCTGGCATCGTGCAGGGCGTAGCCCGACCCGTCGGTCTTCTCTCCCACGTAGAGCACCCCCTCAACCCGCGACGCGGTCTGAAGGGGGAGGAACAGGTCTCTGCGAGTACTCCCCGGCACAATGTCGTTGTGGTTGACGGAGATCGGCCACACGCCGAGGTCGCTCCCCGCTGAACCCCTGCCGGCGGGAAGTCCGATCGCCTCTGCATGATCAAAGACCCAGGCGGCCAGCCTGCCGATGTCGTCGGCTGAGTCGGCGGGAAGAGACGGCGATCGTCCGGCACAGGAGAACTGCCCTTCGTCGTCCGAGAGATAGAGCGCAGCGGCGTTCGCGCCCATAGACTGCGCGATCTCCGTCAGCAGCATATCCGTCATCCCGGCAGTGTTCATTTCCGTGACCAGGTGCGAACTGAATCTATTGAGTAACATGGCCTCTCTCTCGCCCAGCAGCGCCTGCAACTCCCTGCGCCTTATGCGGACAGTCTGCATACCCATGGTGATCCCCACCAACAGGAAGACCAGGAGAGAAAGCCAGTCCATCGGATCTGCGACGACCAGTGTGTGATACGGCGGGATAAAGAAGTAGTTCCATGCGAGAAACGACAGCACCGCAGCGACCAGCGCGGGTCGGCTGCCGCTCGTGCCTGCCACAAGGACGATCACCGGAAGATAGAGCAGCGCCCACTGCTGTCTTGCGAAGTAATCACGGCCGGGGTAGAAAACCGCCGTGGCGCTCGCGATACAGAGAACCGCAAACAGATACCCGCGTTTCTGCACCCACGACCGGACCATGTCCATGAATATACCCTTCCCCATAGCAGCCTCGGACGCCTGCATTCTACTCCGATGTTCAATGCTTCGCAACCGCGAAAGACAGTTCTTGCGAGGAGGATGAGAAGCCGTCGAGACGTAATATCCCATGTAGTTGCCATAGAGAGTTCTCCACGGCGTTTGCACTTCATAACGAGGCGGTGGATGGTATGGATGCGTTGAAGATCTGCGTGATCGGTGCGGGAAGCACATATACCCCGGAGCTGATCGAGGGGTTCATCAAGCGGAGGAGGGAACTGCCGGCCACGAGCATCGCTCTGATGGACATTGACAAGGCGAAGCTCAAGATCGTCGGCGGCCTTGCGGCGCGGATGGTCGAGAAGGCCGGAACCGGAGCCAGAGTGCAGCTCGTCACCGACCGCCGCAAGGCCCTGGAGGGCGCGGACTTCGTCGTGACACAGATCAGGGTCGGCGGCATACCCGCCCGCATCAGGGACGAGCACATACCGCTCGAATTCGGAATCCTCGGTCAGGAGACCACCGGTCCGGGCGGGTTCGCGAAGGCGCTCCGGACGGTCCCGGTCATGCTCGACATCGCCCGTGACATCGAGAAGCTCGCGCCGGATGCATGGTGGATCAACTTCACCAATCCGAGCGGCATCATGACCGAGGCGCTTCTCAAGCACACGAAGACCAAGGTGATCGGCCTCTGCAACGTCCCGATCGGTATGACGAAGAGCCTCGCTACGAAGCTCGCAGCTCGGCCGGAGGACCTGCTCCTCGCGTATGTCGGGCTGAACCACCTCAGCTGGGTCACGAAGGTCACGGTCAAGGGCAAGGACGTTACCAAGGAAGCCGTCAGGAAGTCGCTCGCGGGCCGGCCGAAGGAGGACCGCGCGTGGATGAGAACGTACGGTATGATCCCGAACGGATACCTGCATTACTACTACGCGAGGGACAAGGTGTTCGAAGCGCTCATGAAGACCGGGAAGACCCGCGGGGACATCGTGTCGGAAGTCGAGGCCGCTCTGATCGAGAAGTACAAGGATCCGAACTTGAAGAAGAAGCCGAAGGAGCTCGAGAAACGCGGCGGCGCCCATTACTCGACCGCCGCAGTATCCCTGGCCAGCGCGATCTACAACGACAAGAAGGAACTGCACATAGTCAACACACGGAACGGGAGCACGATTCCCTGCCTGCCGTCCGAGTGCGCGATCGAGACGAACTGCGTGGTGGACGGCTCGGGGGCGCATCCCCTGGCGATAGGAGATGTTCCACTGGAGATTCGCGGGCTGCTGCAGGCAGTGAAATCGTACGAGGAACTAGCGGTTCGGGCGGCTGTAACCGGGTCGCGGCGGACCGCCCTGCAGGCGCTGGTGTCGCACCCGCTGGTCCCGTCCTACACGACGGCGAAGTCCCTGCTGGACAGGATACTCGAGGCTAACGCTGAGTATCTGCCGCAGTTCAGGACGGCTGGAAGGTGATCCGGAGGTTTACGTGAGTTACGTCATCGGCGTTGATGCGGGAGGCAGCAAGTCGTTCTGCCTTGCGGCCGACATGGACGGCACGATCGTCGGGTTCGGAAAGGCCGGACCGGGCAGCTACGAAGTCGTCGGCCTGCAGACCGCGAAGGTGAACATACTGAAGTGCGTCGAGCGGGCCCTCCGTCAGGGCGGGCCTGAGAAATCCGATGTCCGGCACGGAGTGTTCGCCCTTGCGGGAGCGGACTTCTACCCCGAGGACTTTGAGATGCTCACCGAGGCGATGGAGGACCTTCACGTCGCCCGAGAATGCACTGTAAAGAACGACTCAATCGCGGGCCTGCGGGCGGGCGTCACTCGCCCGTACGGGGTCTGCGTGATAATGGGCAGCGGTTTCAACGGGGCGGGGATAGGCCTTGACGGCCGAGAGGTACGGTACATATCGGAGGGCTTTCTGTACGGCGACGTCGGCGGAGGGCACACCATAGCCCGGGAGGTGCTGCATCATGCCTACCGATCGTGGGACGGCCGCGGCAGGAAGACCGTTCTGGAGCAGAAGGTGCTTGAGTTCTTCGGCTACGAAGACCTGTACGAGCTTGCGCGATACCTCTACTACAACCGCGAACCGCATCAGAGGATTCCCGGACTCTGCCCGATATGCTTCGAGGCGGCCTTCGATGGAGACGAGGTCGCGAGGGAACTTATCGTGCGGTTCGGCAGAGAGGCCGGCGTCTCCGCAAACGCCCTCATCAGGAAACTGGACCTCTGCGAAGAGGAACTCGAGGTGGTTCTCGCCGGAAGCGTCTTCAAGGGCAAGGGGCCTCTGCTGATCGAGACGGTCAAGCAGACGATCTTGCCCGTCGCACCGAAGGCACGGGTGATCACGCCGAGGTACGAGCCAGTCGTCGGCGCGCTGCTGCTGGCGCTCGACGCAGCAGGGGTCGAGATCACGGGTCAGATCGAGGCGCGGCTCGATGCGACGCTGCCTGCAGAGTGCCTGCGCGAAAGACCGCCCTCGGCGGCCTGAACTGCCAGGCCGGCGTCGCTCACGGCATCGCCTCTACCACCCGTCGGGATCGGCGAGCGCCCGCTCCAGAGCCTCTACGGCGGCTCTCTCCTTCACCAGCGCGTTACGGAGTGCTTCCGCCTGGCACGCGCGCGTCTCAACGGACCACTTCGGGCCCGACGCCACGTTCTGCGGGTATCTGACGCAGGCGCGCGCCTCCTTCAGGACGTCCACTTCCTGCCCGTATAGAGACGCCGCCTCAGCGCAGGAGGCTCTTGCGTCACCCTTGGCCACGGTAGCCACCCAGTTGAGATAGGTCACCGCCGCGTATCTGGCGTCTATGAGGCTGTTGAACAGCCACGCGTTGACGGTCGCTGTGGACTCGAGATCCTTCCCCGACATCGAGCGCAGCCTCCGTGATCTCAAGGCTTCGATCCAGGCGTCCATCGCGGCAAAACCGGCGGCGTACCCTGCGTCCTTCGGCTCAGTATCGCCTCGGGCAAACCCGACGGCCCGCGCGACGGAGTCACGGGCGCCGCGGACGATAGAGGGTGCTTCGCGCCTCCGAAGAAGGACCAACGCGTTGGAGGGGACCTTGTCGCTGGCCGAGTAGTCGTCGGACTCGTCTCCGTACCGCCGGCAGAGAAACGACTCCCCGTCGAACCTGTAGCCCGTCACCAAGCCCCAGTGGTTCGACCGGGAGAGCCCGGCTGCAACCACCGGCACTCCGGCGTCTATACCGCGCACCACGGCCTCACGGCCGCCGTCCGACCAGGAGTACGAGTAACCGACGGCCGCCAGCGCGAAAGAGGCGTGCCGATCGTCAAGCGCGGCGTCGGCGGAGGAAGCGGACCATGCCGGATGGAAGCGAGTGGCAAACGCCGCCCCAGAGACACCCATCAGATAAGGATATGTCGTCTTCTCCCCAACATAGTTCAGGCAGGCGTTCAGCGATCCGATGAACGTGCACATTCCGTCGGTCCACTTCAGCTTCCCGACGCCCTCCAGCCGGCGTCCGGTGGTCGCCAGTTCGGCCGCCGAGTTGCCTTGGTCTTCGGCACTCGCTCCCGGAACAAAGAGCAGGACGAGAGAGAACAGCAGGAACCCCCGCGACAGAGTGAACGGCAATTTGGACGCACCTCCTTCGTGCGGACCCGCCGACAGATTACACCGCGAGGTCTGATCTGTCAATGCGGTCGGACGGGTAACCGAACGCCTTCATGCGAGCGACCGAAAAAAACTGCTGCGGGCACTTGACATTTTGGAGAGTATGGTAGAAAATGTTTCACAGGGATAGTGCGCTGACTGGCCGAGTCCTGTGCGGGTGAGCTCGAACGAGAGCATGAACCGCGCGGGCCCGGCGGAACATCCAGCGCGCTTCGGAAGATCGCGCCCGGAGACACAAGGACCCGGGAAGGGCTCATTCGACCAGCCGCGTTTCTTTCGCCATGCAAGACCAAGCACGACTGATCCTCAACACCGGCGTCCGTGCAGAGTTTGCGCGCGGAGGCCCGATCCAACATCTCTCACAAGCATCTTCCGCACCGCGCCGTTCGTGTCTCCCGGCAGGCCCACGCCCGAATCTCGCCGGTTTGCGCCGCGGCGGGTGCAACACACCAGTCTCTCCACTATCAGCTTCGCTATCGGGAGCGAGATGGGCTCCCCCGACCATCGAAAGGAGTGCTATCAGATGTCGGACACGAAATGGGCAGTGATTCTTCTGCTCGCGCTGGCTCTCGCGTGCGCTGCCGCACCCGCAGGAGCCGCCGAGCACCGGGCGTTCTGGGTAGACGCCTGGGGGTCGGGCTATGAAAACCCGACGGCGACCACCGCCATGCTCGACTACGCAGCGGCGTGCAACGCCAACACCGTCATCGTCGAGATGCGCAAGCGAGGTGACGCTTACTACACCTCGTCGTACGAGCCGACGGGGATCAACGTCACGCCGCAAGCAGGTTACGACTGCCTGGCGGACATCGTGGCGAAGGCCCATGCGCGGGGGTTGGAGGTCCACGCATGGGTGGTGGTCGGACGCGTATGGACCAGCCAGACTCCTCCCGCGACCACAGTACCCAACCACGTCTTCAACACGCACCCGGAGTGGTTCTCCCTCACCGACACCGGCGCGATGTTCGACGGGAGCAACATGAGCTACCTGGACTTCGGGCACCCGGAAGTCGAGAACTGGCACACCAACGTGTTCATGGAGATCATCAACAACTACGACATTGACGGTTTCTGCCTTGACTACATCCGCTACCCGGGCACGACTTGGGGCTACAACCCCACCTCCGTGGCTCGATACAACGCGGAGTACGGTCTCTCGGGACAGCCTTCGAGCGGCGACGCTCAGTGGTCCAACTGGAGGCGCGACCAGGTGACAAACCTGGTCAAGAGAATGTACCTTGAGGCCAAGGCGGTCAAGCCGACCATCAAGATGGGCGCCGCGATATGGAACTCCTCGACCACGGGCAGCAACACCTACTTCCAGAACTGGGACCTCTGGATGCAGAAGCACTACCTGGACTACGGAAGCCCGATGGCCTACACGGCCACAAACAGCACCTTCAACGGCTGGGTCGACACGTACGCCAACCAGCAGTACGGCCATCACATCTACGTTGCCCAGGGGTCGTACCTGAACACGGTCTCCAACTCCATGACGCAGATCGCCTACGCGCAGGCCAAGCCGCTGCCGGGCGTACAGGCTTACAGCTACAGGGTGACGAACAGCGGCACCGTAGACAGGGACGCCTTCAAGGCCGCGCTGCTGGCGGGCCCGTTTGCGACTCCGCAGGCAGTGCCGACCATGAGCTGGATAGCCAGCCCGACCCTCGGGTTCCTGAAGGGGACGGTCAAGAACTCCTCCGGCGCGGTCGTCTACCCGGCGACCGTGACGGTGTCCACCCAGTCCGCGAAGAACAGCGGCACGGGGTTCTACGGCTTCGTGGACCTTGCCCCCGGAACGTATACCGTGACGGCTTCGGCGGCAGGCTATACGAACGGCACCGGTCAAGTCACGATCACGGCCGGGCAGGTTGCGACTCTCAACCTCGTTGTCGGAACGGACGCCGCGCCCCCGATGATCTCGGGTGTAGGGGCGACTGACGTGCAGGCGACGAACGCCAAGATTCAGTGGGCGACCGACGAGGCCGCGACAAGCCAGGTGGAGTATGGGCCGACCACATCTTACGGCAGTCTGACCACCGAGAATCCCGCGCTAGTCACTTCTCACACGGTACAGCTAACCGGCCTGACCGCGAGCACGCTCTATCACTATCGCGTCAAGTCGAAGGACGGCGCCGGCAACCAGGCCGTGTCGGGCGACTACACGTTCACGACCGCCGCCGGCGACACCGTCGCCGACATCATCATAGACAACCCGGCCTGCACGCTCTCCGGGGCGTGGACCACGGGTACTGCCGCAACTGACAAGTACGGCAGCGACTACTATTACTGCACCACGGCCACCAGCGAGACGAAGTGGGCGAGATGGACGCCGAGCATCCTCACGGCGGGCAGCTACGACACGTACTGCTGGTACCCGCAGGGGAGCAACCGCTCGACCAAGGCCCCATACACGGTCTACTGGAACGGCGGCAGCCAAACTGTGAACGTGAACCAGCAGACAGGAGGCGGGCAGTGGAATCTCCTCGCCGCCGCCAAGCCGTTTGCAGTCGGCACCGCAGGATACATAAAACTCGGAAACGGGACCAACGAGACGTCGCTGAACGTCATGGCCGACGCGGTGAAGTTCGTCTACTGCGCGCCCGACACGCAGGCCCCTACGGTTCCGACCGGCCTCACGGCCACTGCGGTCTCGCAGACCCAGATCAACCTGACCTGGAACGCTTCGACCGACAACGTCGGAGTGGCGGGGTACAAGGTCTTCCGCGGAGGGTCGCAGATCGGCACGAGTGGGACCACCAGCTACTCCGACACCACTTGTTCGCCGAGCACGACCTACACCTACACGGTGAGCGCGTACGATGCGGCGGCTAACGAATCTGCACAGAGCGGCCCGGCCCAGGCGACGACTCCAGGCGGCGTGCAGGTGAAGAACTATGCCCCGACATCCATCACGAGAACCAGGGGTACCGTGGTGTCCGGAGGAGTCGGCAATCTCGCGGCCAACGACTCGTCGTACTACGTCCTCAACGCGGCCAGGGTCAGCAAGAACTACCTGGTCGACTGGTACGCCGCGGTGACGATATCGGAGGCCCCGGCGAGTGTCAGCAAGCTGACGCTGACCTTCGACGGCAAGCTCTCCGCTTCGCTCAATCAGAAGCTCTACGCGTACAACTGGACCACGTCTTCGTGGGTGCAGATAGACAGCCGCACGGTGGGCACGACCGACACTACCGTGAACTGGACCACCACCTCGCCCGCGGCCTACATCTCTTCGACCGGAGGAATCAGGCTGAGACAGTACGTGACGAGGACCTCGAGCTACTCGAGCTCGAGCGACTTCGTCCGATTCACAGTGGAGTACCAATAGCGACAGGGACCGTCGGCGTCCGTTTCGACGCCGATTCCGACACTACAGGGAGGTGGTGCGAAGGAGAACTGGCAAGTAGGAGTGCATATCTGCTTGGTTTGCTGGGTAAGCGAAAAGGAGGATTCAACAGATGAAGAAGGTACTCACAATCGCTCTGATGACGGCGTTTGTTCTGTCCGCCGGCTTCGCCTTCGGCGGGGTGGCGGGGCAGAAGATCTGCATCGACCCGGGCCACGGCGGGTCCGATCCGGGCGCGGTTGGCAACGGCCTTCAGGAGAAGACGATCAACCTCGACATCGGCAACAGAATGAACAGCCTCTTCGTTCTGGACGGCGCCAGCACGAAGAGGACCCGTTCGACCGACGTGTACGTCTCGCTCCAGGGACGCTGCGACATTTCGAACAACTTCGGCGCTAACAGATTCATATGCACCCACTGCAACGCGGGCGGCGGCTACGGCACGGAGACGTTCTCGTACTCGTCGTCCGGGACTGCAGCGGATCTGCGAAACAGGGTCAATCCCGAGATCGTCTCGCACATGGGGACCTACAACCGCGGCGTCAAGACCGCCAACTTCTACGTGCTGGTCAACACCGTCGCGCCGGCGATCCTGGGAGAGGTGGCATTCATAGACAATGCCGGGGACGCAGCGAAACTGGGCAACGCCAGCTACCGTCAGGAGGCTGCACGCGCCTACCTTCACGGCACTCAGAGCCACTACGGCGAGACCCCGCACGACCCGGCCACGGTTGCTGACATCATCATTGACAACACCAGCGGGTCGTTCTCGTGCAGCGCCAACTGGTCGACCGGCACCTCCTCGACCGACAAGTACGGTACGAGTTACAGGTTCCGCAGCACCGCGGCCGTCTCCGACGCAGCGTCGTTCACGCCGAACATCACAGCGTCGGGCTCCTGGACGGTCTACGCATGGTGGCCGCAGGGGACGAACCGCTCGCCGTCCGCGCCTTACCTGGTGACCAACACCGGCGGAACGACTACCGTCTCGGTCAACCAGCAGGTGAACGGCGGGAAGTGGAACAGCCTCGGCGCGTTCAACCTCGGGACCGGGACCGGCTACCCGACGAAGCTCTCCTGCTGGACAGGAAGCGGATACGTCGTGGTCGCCGACGCGGTCAAGTGGCACAAGAACTGACATCTCGCGATCGTCGTCCGGGGAGGCTCGGAGCCTCCCCGGACCGTCCGCCCGAGCCCCTGGAGAGAGGTTCCGGCGGACGCCGGAGGACGCGAAACCCGGTATTGTTGCCTGTTCTGGGCTGTCCGGGTGGAAATGTGTGCCATGACGGCTAGAGTGGAGTAGTGGCGCTCAGGTCATCCCCGCGCCGCCGCTCCGCGCCAGGGGCTGCGAACGAATCCCCAAGTTCCGTGACGCGTCGGCGAGACCCCGTGATCGCTACGCAAGTTATCTAGAGAGGTGCTGAAACATGAGAATGACCACTCTGCTTGTCAGCCTGTTGCTCTGCGCAACGTGCTGCCTGCCGCTATCAGCCACGCTTTCCGGGGCAAAGATATGCATAGACCCGGGGCACGGCGGGTCGGACCCCGGCGCGGTCGGCAACGGACTCAGGGAATCCGACATCAACCTGGACATAGGCCTTCGAACCAGGGATATGTTCCAGCTCGATGCCGCAACCGTCGTGATGACCAGAACGACGGACACCTACGTGTCGCTGCAGGGCCGATGCGACATCGCGAATAACTTCGGCGCGCACAGGTTCCTCTGCACGCACTGCAACTCCTTCAGCGACCCCTCGGCGAACGGGACCGAGACCTTCTGCCACCCAGACGACAGCTCGACGGCGTACGACCTCAGGAACAGGACGAACGCCGAGTTGGTGTCGCACATGGGCACTTACAACCGCGGGAACAAGACGGCTACCTTCTACGTTCTCTCGTACACGAACATGGCGGCGATACTCGCCGAGGTGGCATTCATCAGCAATCCGACCGACGCCTCAAAGCTCGGCAACCCCGCCTATCGGCATGAGGCCGCGAGAGCCTACCTGCACGCGATGCAGGCCCACTACGGGCAGCCGGTCTACGACGTGGGCGGCGTGGCACTCGATTCGTCCTACAACAACCAGTCGTACCAGGCGACGATGATGGCCGGCAGCACCGCCATCGTCTGGGTGGAGTACAAGAACACCGGCACGGAGACATGGTACACCGGCGGAAGCAACCCGGTGCGGCTCGGGACCTGGAACCCGCAGGACAGGAGCAGCCCGTTCTACACCGCCGGCAACTGGATAGGACCGAACCGACCGACCAGCCTCGACCAGAGCTCCGTGGGGCCGAACGGAATAGGACGCTTCAGCTTCATCATGACGGCGCCGCAGACCCCGGGCGTCTACACCGAGTACTGGCGGCTCGTTAAGGAAGGCACCGCATGGTTCGGATACGGCGGCGTCTATTTCCAGATCACCGTTACCCCGGCAAAGGGGACTATCACCGGCACGGTGCGTAACGCGGCCAACGGCCAAGTCATCTCGGGAGCCGACGTCTCCGTCAGCGGCGGGGCATCCACCACAACCAACAGTTCCGGGGTATATACATTCAGCAACCTCGACGCCGCGACCTACACGCTTACGGTCTCGAAAGCCGGCTTCGCTTCCGCCTCCGGGACGGCTGCGGTAACTGCGGGCCAGACGACGACCAAGGACTTCAGCCTTACCCCGACGGATACCACCGCGCCGACAAACCCGTCGGGGCTGACCGCGGTCGGCGCGTCCCCGTCACAGATCAACCTGTCGTGGAGCGCATCTACCGACACCGGCGGCTCGGGGCTGGCGGGCTACATAGTCTACCGCAACAGCGCCGAGGTCGGCAGGACGTCCTCGACGATTTACCAGGACAACGGGCTGACCCAGAACACGAGTTACAGCTACTTCGTGAAGGCATACGACGTCGCCGGCAACGTGTCAGGGGCCTCGAACACGGCGACGGGAGGCACGCATCCCAGCACGGTGCCGATTTTCCAGGACGGCTTCGGCTCCATAGACGGCAACCTCTGGCAAGCCATCGTACAAAGTCCCATGACCTCCCCGAATCCACCGGTCTGGGACGGCGGGGTGAACCACGGAACGTTTGCCGGAAGCGGGTCGATCAGAACTGTTGACTCCGGCATCTCGACTCTGGGATGTCTGCTCGGCCATACCTTCACGCCCGCTTTCGCGGCGGCGAAGTTCGAGAGCTGGTTCTACGACCCTGCGTCGTACGACAGCAGCCGGCAGGGACTCCAGGTCAGGTGCCTCGACGGATCCGGCGCGGTCAAGGCGATATACTATCTCGGCACTTACTCCGTGGCGCCGGGATCGTTCAGCACCTACAGCGGCGGGTACTACAAGGTGTGCGGTGCGGGGTGCACCGGATGGTACTGGCCGGGAGCGGCGGCCAGGGCTCGGGCCGTCGGATGGCACAAGCTGACGATAGACGTCCAGCCATACACCGGGTCCGGAAACGAGGTGGCGTTCTACATTGATGACTCGCTTGTGTGCACGGCGGAGAGAACCATCGACACCCAGACTTTCGGGATGAGTATGGTAGCCTACGGGTTTCACTATCGGGTGAACCAGACCGCATGGTTCGACGACTGCGCGATGTACGCGACGGCGCCGACCCCTCCCACCATGGGCGCGCCGGTCGCCCTCTCCACGAGCAGCATCCGCTGGACCCTTACCGACACCTCCAACAGGGAGATGGGGTTCAGGCTGCTCGACGCAGGCCAGACCGTGAAGGGGACGGCTAACGTTCAGAACGGGACAGGCACGGTCTTCAGCCTTGACGAGTCCGGCCTCGCGCCGAACACGGCCTACACCCGTTACGCGAAGGCGTACAACGGCACGCTGAACAGCCTGTCTTCGGCCGCGGCGACCAGGTGGACGCTCTCGGTGCCGCCGAGTTCATCGAACGTCGCCTGCAACCGGTCGGTCTCCACCTGGTACGGAACACCCGACTTCGCGTTTGCCGCGGTGGGCGGGTTCGGCGACGGCCGCGTGGACTCGTACCGCTACGCGTGGAACCAAAGCGGCACGCATTCCTTCACCGGCTCGGAGTCCGTCTGGTCGAGCGGCGACCTTCCATTGGCCGCCACTTCAGGAGGAAGCTGGTACCTTCACCTCCAGGGATTGAACGCCGACGGCGTGCCGAACGGGACGGCTGATCTCGGCCCGTATCAGTATGACATTACACCGCCGACTGCACCGGTCGTACTGGACGAAGGGAAGTACAGCGCCTCCAAGACCCGGCTCGGGGCTTCATGGTGGGGAGCGGACGACTCGGAGTCCGGGATCACTAAGTATTGGTATGCGATCGGCACGAACCCGGGCGCGACGGATGTGCTCGGCTGGACGCAGGCCGCGTCGCAGTCGGCCGAGGAGAACGGCCTCTCCCTGAGCGTTGGACAGACGTATTACTTCTCCGTCAAGGCAGAGAACGGTCTCGGGCTTCAGGGGGCCATCGGCATGTCCGACGGCATTCAGGTCGTGCAGGCCGTTGCGAATATAGCGGAGGCCAAGGGCTTCCCCGACGGTACGCTTCTCGCCATACTCACGGGTGTGGCCGCAGCCGACTTCTCGGGTGAGTTCTACATCGAGGAGAGCGACAGATCATCCGGAATGCGGGTGGAAGGCGTCGGCCCGGGCGAAGGATACGCGCTGACCGTCGCGGGAACAATGGCGACCGTCGGGGGCGAGCGGACCATGCAGGACGCGTCAATCTACTCCGGCGGCGCGGCGGGAGTTCCCGCCTCGATCCTCCTCGGCAACCGCTATCTCGGAGGCGGATCGCTCAACACCTATACGCCCGGACTCGCCGGCGCGCAGGGCCCGAACAACGTCGGGCTTCTGGTCTCCACCGCAGGACGCGTCACGCACTCGGAGCCCGGATTCTGCTACATTGACGACGGATCCAACCTCGACGACGGGTCCGGCTTCATCGGGGTGAAAGTAGATACGACAACGCTGGCATCTCCGCCGGCAGTCAACCAGTACGTCAGGATCACCGGCGTGAGCAGCGTCGAAACCGCGGGAGCCGACCTTATCAGGCTGCTTCGACCGCGACGCGATTCGGACGTCGTAACGTATCAGTAGAGTTCGCCGAGAGGGATACCCCACGGCACGGGGCACTCGGGTATCCCTCTCCAATCCATACCCGTTCCAGCACAACCCGTCTCGCGCGCTCCGGAGAGGAACGTGCACAGGAGTGATCATGCCAAGCATCCGCCGTTCTCTTACAGTGGTCTCAGCCTTCCTGCTCCTCTCGTCCGCAGCGCTGGCGGTTGACGCCCAGACTTCGGCGGACGAAGGCGGAGCAGTAGCATCACCTCCCGAGAGCCTGCGACTCGAGTACAAGTTCAAACCCGGTGAGTACCAACGGTACGACATGACCATCATCGGCAAGGGTTCCTTCCGCCTCGCGGGCCAGACCGAGAAGTCCAAACTCGAGACCAGGAGCGAACTCACGTTCCTCCAGCGCGCCAAGACCGAGTCACCGGAGGGCGGCCCATGGACGATGGAATGGCACATGATAAGGGGAGCGCTCACCCTGCCCGACTTCGGCGAGATCACACTCACGATACCGTCCCTGCGATTCGAGATGGACAAGGCCGGAAAAGTCAGCAAGCTGAGCGGCCTGGAGGAGCTCGCCGTGTCCGCCGACTCCCAAGGTCAGCAGGAGATGTCGAAGACACTGACGCAACTCATTTCGACCGGTTTCCCTGATAAGGAACTCAAAGCCGGAGACACGTGGGAACACGAGTACAAGATAGAACTGCCCGGGCAGGACCCGATCACGGCAAAGGCAACGTCCCGGCTCGAAGGCTTCGAGGTTCTGGATTCGGCGGACTGCGCCAAGATCACAACGAGCTACGAGACGCCGTTCAAACTGAAACCCGGCAACTCGCCGGAGGGAGAGCCGAATGCCGCGGCTACCGCCGAAGTGGATGCTCGAGTCCTGTCCGGCACCGAGAGGGGCGAGTTCTACATGCACTTCGCATACGAGGAGGGAAGGATAGCGCGGGTTTCCGGTACGGTCGAGATAACCGCGGACCTGGGTGCGAATAGGATTGATGCCTCAGAGGCGGCGGCACCGGCTGACACGCATCCCGAAGTCGCGGAGCAGTTCAAGAAGGAACAGGAACTGCTGGCTCACGACGTCGGCATGAGGTTCACGATGACATCGGTCTACAACCCGAAGCTTCCCGGTTCGGCGCTCCAGGAGGAAAAGTGATGAGAGCGTGCAGGCGATTGACTTGGCTCTCGGCGGCCGCCTTTCTGGCCGCCCTGCCGAGCACGGCAGCGGCATTCACCCTCGGCGACAGCGTGAAGCTCGGCCTGCAGGGAGTATACGCCTCGCCGAAGTGGGCTCCGGACGGACAGGGCATCGCGCTCGCCGGCGACAAGTACGGCGGGCTGTACATCGCAGACGTCTACGGCAATCTGCGCCAGATATCCGACGCGCCTCTCGCAGGCTGGAAGTTCGCCTGGTCGCCCGACGGCCGGAACATCGCATACCGCACGAGGGACGAGGAGGGAATGGGCATGCGCCTGAACGTCGCCGGGCGCGACGGGGAGAGTCGGGAGATCACCCCGACCCTGAACGATCTGCTCCCTCCGACGTGGGACAAGGACGGCATCACCTATCGTTCGGGAGACGAACTGGTCACCGTTGACAAGGACGGCAAGGTACTGCGCTCGCGGAGCCTGTCCGGGGGCAACGGCACTCTCTCAAAGGCCGCCGCGGTCACCGGAGCGATGCTGATGGGCCGGATCACCGGGGCCACGTTCACCGCGCTCGGCCTGCTGGTCTCGCAGCCTCGAAAGTCCGATGCCGCGCTCTCCGCGGGAAGCCTGTACACCGACCCGGACAACCTGCTCTGGGTCGTGGACGAGAACGGCAACCGCAGGAAACTCCTCGACGTAGAAGGTGAACCCGGGTATTTCAACCCCGTCGGCGATGGAAGAGGCGACTATGCGGTCAGCGGGTTGAGCGGCAACCTCTACATCGCGAGCAGCGACACCACGAACGTGATAGAACTCGGCAACGGCTCCAACCCGGCCTGGTCGCCGGACGGGGCCTACATCGTTTTCGAGAGGACGACGGACGACGGGCACGAGATCACATCATCAGACCTGTGGATCGCCAGCGACGACGGCACGGTCGTGCAGAGGCTGACCGACACCCCCGAAATCGAGGGCCAGCCGTCCTGGTCACCCGACGGCAAGTGGATAGCATACATCGTGGACGGCGTCGTTCACCTGGCCCCTATCGGGCAGTAGAACAAGAGCCTGACGGGCCGGAGCGCCGAGCCGTCGCGTTTCGACCGGGCAAGAACGGCGCGCCGGGCCGCGTCACGCGCCGTACAACCTGAGCTTCCATGCTAGGTAGGCCAGAACGTGGACCAGCGCCGCAAGGCCGACGAGGGCATACACGACCCGGGACAGCACGCTCTTCTTGCCGAAGATCGCCTCCACCAGATCGAACCCGAAGAATCCCACCAGACCCCAGTTGAGCGCCCCTATGACTATGAGCGCCTTGCAGACCTGAAGCACATAATAGAACATGCTCGCACCTCCCGTGCGGAATGCAGGCCGCGCACGCAGGAACCGCCCCAGACGGCAGGTTCCACTGCACGACGGCCTCTGTCACGTCAACAGGTTCGCCCACGGAACGCGGTGTTCCTGCCGTGAGTCTGCATGAGTATCCGCCGGCGTCTCACACCGCTAAATCCGTCATCACGGAGAGACAGAAGTTGGGGCGAGAGTGTGAGTCCCGCCCCAAGCCCACGAACCGATATCGGATTCCTCAGTTCTTCTTCTGTACTCCGCTCGCACTCGCCACGCGGATCAGCGCCTTGCGACCCGAACCGTCGTACTCGAGAGACGAGATACCCGTGACGATCACGGTGTCTCCCGCTGAGAGACCAGAGAGGTCAACCCCGTATGCGATGACCTTGATCGGCCCTCCAGACGACCCGTCTTCCACGAAGAACTGATAATCCTCGAGACCAGACACCCTGCCGATGACCTTCACCAGCAGGCCGACGTTGTTCGGCCCGATTCCGCCCGTGACGCCGAAGGTCCAGGCGTTGAGATCGCCGCCACCGACGTTCCTGGACAGCATCAGTACGCCGTCCGGCCCAGAGCCGGACTCCGGAATCGAGAGGATGGAGGTGACCGGTTCCATTATGGCGCGTTCACCCATGGCGTTCGCGCCCATGACACCGCCGATGGTCACCAGCGATCCGGCCTTCGGTCCGGCTCCCATAACCAGAATTCCGGAAGACCGGTCGAGTTCCTGGATATAGTAGCTGTTCATGAAGTCAGCGGAAATGGTCTTGCCGGCCAGAGTGACCGGTGTCCCGTCCGCCAGGGCCTTCGCCGCCGAGATAGTCATTGACGCTCCGGAGAGCTGGATGCCGTCGGATGACCCGACGTCACCCCAGGCGCCGGCCCCGTTCTTTGCCATCACTGAGACGTAGTACGTGAGCCCCTCCTGCAGTCCGGGCTCCGGGATGCTGATCGCAGCTTCCTCGGCCGTTCCGGCAGAGGTCCAGGCGACTACGTCATCGCCCCCGACCGCAGTGCCGACCGCGTACCGGTATTCCACGATGCCTGTCTCCGCATCGGATGCGTACCAGATCACGTGCAGGCGATCCTTATCGGCAGTGTAAGGCCCATCGTCAATCACTGTCGTGACCGGCGCGGTGCCGTCGTATTTGAAGGTGAAGAGTGTCACCCAGTCGGGCGACCGGTTGCCTGCGCCGTCCACCGCGCAGACCCTCAGGTAGTAAGTCCCGGTGTCTGCCGCTGGGGGATCGTACGCCGCCGCGGTCACCTGATTCTCCGACGTGCCGTCGTCGGCCTCGCCGAAGTACACGTAGTACCCGCCGATTCCCGAGAGCGCGTCCGATGCGCCGCTCCACGTGAACGACGGGTCGGATACCAGCGACTGCCACTCGCCGTCCGCGGCCCCGCCGACCTCGACCGCCGACGTCGGGTTCTCCGGCGGAGTCCCGTCGAAGTTGTACGGCCCGAGCGCGAGCGTCCCGTTCGCATCGCCCTGCGCATTCAGCCCCTGTACGTGCAGATACCATCCGCCGTCGGCCGACGCCGCCGCGACCAGATCACTCGTGTTCCATATCGGCTCGGCGCCGGTGAACGTGTATCCCGCGCTCTGCACCCACGCGTATCGGTATCCGGCAACCGTCCCGGCCCCGAACCCGCCGACCGCCGTGAACGTGAACTCAGGCGTGCCGTACCATGTCCCG